>JALZAJ010000254.1 GCA_030948465.1 Bacteroidota bacterium | reverse complement strand
GTCTTATATGCTAACAGTGAGCAAAAGAAAACTGAAGAACTAAAAATATTATTTGGCCCTGGTAAAATATTCGACTATCAAAAAATAGCAGGCACCTGGTTGACAAACGCTGCCTTTGCTTTGGATTATGGAATTGATATTTTATCGCATGGAAAACACCCGGTATTTGGTGAAGGAATAAGAAAAGTTTTGGTATGCAACAATTTAATTCCGGAAAATTTGGGACTTATACTACTCGATAATAAAAGCGATTAAGTTGACATTGTTAAATGATTTGTTTGTAATGATCAAAACTTCGGTTAACGAGGTTGGGTTTATTACAAGAATTGAATTAAACGCAGGCCACATCGTTTACTCCGGGCACTTTCCCGGCCATCCTGTAACGCCGGCTGTAATCCAGATGCAGATTGTTCACGAGTTATTAGAAAAACATTTTTGTAAAAATCTAAAACTAATTACAGTTAGCCAATGCAAGTTTCTTAAAATATTAAATCCGATTGAGACATCACAGGTTGTTATCCATATTGAACCCAACCAGACAGGCAAATTGCTGAGTGTAAAAGCCCGGGGCGAAAATGGTACGGATATTTTTTTCAAACTGAACTCATCCTACCAATTTATCTGACTGAATCTATTCTTTGGTCATTTTTTTATAACCTCATTTCTTATATTCAGCATGAGCAAAAAAATATTTTTTATCTCAGAGAAAGAAGTAAATGGAGTTAACGCGGAGCGATTATTTTGTCTCTGCGAAACCTCTTTGGCATATCACATTGGCATGCCGTGCTGCTAATTTCCAGGAGTCGCCTTTTTTCATCCAGATATTAGTATATCGCCGTTTCACAGTTTCCCCCGAATTTGCAGCATCGCCCGAGGGTACAACAGTTTCGCTGCCCATAGAAATTACAATATCTCCATTGATAAGAATTTTCTCAACGTCACGGGTAAACGAAGATCTTGATCTTTGCATAACCGGCCTGTCAGCAGGATTTGCCGTTGCAAAAACAATTTTATTATCGGGATTGTTCACAATATAATCGCGATCCCACAATTTTTTTAAGGTGCCTGTATCTTTACTGAGTACTGCCTGCACCTCAGTTTGCTCCAGCCTGCGGATTTCTGTTTCAATATTTTGATCCTGGGCATACAGGCAATATGCATAAAAAAATAAACAACTGGTAATTATAATTTTTTTCATTGTTTACGATTTTAAGTGAACCGGCAGCATTTTCTATTTTCAAGATAGCACGTTTTTTCTGTGTTTCCATTCTTAGCTGAAGAAAAGGAATTTTGTCAAGAGAATTATTAAGCAATTTTCAACTCCATCGAGTGAGTTCAAATATCCAATATTGCTAACTTGTGTATCCAAATTGAAAAATTAATAGATATGACCCTCACCGATTTAAGCAGGCTTAATAGTAAACAAAAGGAGGGTGTTGTGAGTGAGGAGAAACGCGTGCTGGTTTTGGCAGGCGCAGGATCCGGCAAAACAAAAACACTTCTCCAAAAGATTATTTATTTAATTGAAGAAAAGGGAGTGAGCCCTTCATCTATTCTTGCTATCACTTTCACTAAGAATGCGGCTAATGAAATGATTGATCGCCTGATAATTTCGGCAGATACTGCAGGGTATTATGAAAAATTGCTTTCTGATAGACGGTTAAGCAAAACCGAAAAGGATAAAGAAAGATTTGAGCACAGGAAGAAATATAAATGGATCAATAACCTGACCATCCGTACTTTTCATAGTTTTTGTTATAGCATTCTGCGCAACTATGGAGTGAATGAATTTGACAATAAATTTCGAATTATCGGCGATGAAAAACGGGATGAAGAAGATGAGCTTTCCAGGCATGTTGCACCCGAAACAGTTTTCGAAGTGGTGCATAAGCTGTTGATAGAGCAGTGCAGCGATACGGAATTTTTACTACAGCTCAAACGCTATATTTTAGATTACATCATTGATAAAATTCATTTAAATAAAAACGGCAATACATTCCTGTATAAAGACGGTAAATATTTTACCTCCCTTGATGGAACCAGGGTACGTTCCAAATCCGAACAGTTTATTGCGGACTGGCTTTACCGGCACAGCATAAAATATGAATACGAACCGCTGCTTAATGTAAAAGATTTTGCCTTTCACCCGGACTTTTTCATCCCGGAAGCTAACCTTTACCTGGAGCATGTGAGCGACAAAAGCTTTTCGACAAGAAACAAGGAAGAACAATTTAAAAAAGGAAATTTACTGCTTGTAAAAACGTATGAGAGTATGACCAGAGATTCGGCGTTGTTCAATCATACGTTGGATAACGTGATAAAAAACCGTCTTCCTTCAAACTATCACAAGACCGTTTCCCTTACGTATAAAGAAGAGTTCCAGGGCTATCATGAAAATGTGAAAGACTTCGTTACGCAGATCATGCGTATAACCAATATGATAAAAGTTGAAAACATTGACCCGCTTATCATTTTAGAAAAAGGCGGCCAGGATCAGCATGAAAGAGTAAGAAATTTTTATAAGTTAGCCATTCCTATCGTCGAAAGATATATTCACTACTGCACGGATAAATCTTATCTCGATTTCAATGACCTGATTTCCAGAAGCGCCTCCCTGCTGGAAAATAACGCAGATATAGCAAATAAATACAGGAGCAAATACCAATATATTTTGGTGGACGAGTTCCAGGATGTAAATAACCTGCAGGTACGGCTGCTGCAGCTTTTACTTATTAGCCAGACACAATTGTTCTGTGTTGGCGATGATTGGCAAAGCATTTATGGTTTCAGGGGTTCCGATGTGAGCTATATTGTTGATTTTGAAAAACATTTTCCGGGTGCAAAAATTGTAACACTCAATCTGAATTACCGCAGCACGCAAAATATTGTAGGCGCAAGCAACGAAGTGATCAGCCACAATAAATTTAAGATTGAAAAAGAGATTCATTCATCCAAAAAATCGGAACACAAAATAGTGGTGTACGCGGGTAACAGCCCCGAAGAAAATATTCAATTCTGTTTAGAAAGGGTAAAAGAATTTTACAACGAAGGGCTTAACACGGAAGACATTTTGTTTCTGTATCGCAGAACGCACATGTACAATCCAGGCGCTTATTCAGGTAAGCCTTCTTATTACAAAGCATTTTATAAAGCAGGAATAAAAGTTCAGGCAAAAACTATTCACGCAGCAAAGGGGCTGGAAGCAAAAGTGGTTTTTATTCTTGGCCTTACAGAAGGCAATGGCGGTTTCCCGGATATCTGGTTGGAGGACCGGATCTTCCAGGTTATAAAAAAAGCCAACCACGATTTGCTTTTAGAAGAAGAAAGGCGGCTATTTTATGTTGCTATCACGCGGGCCAAAGACAAACTTTTTTTAATAACAGAGAAGGGCAACGAATCAGGTTTTTTAAAAGAGATTCCTGACATCTTTACTGTTAAAACAAGCATGCCCATAAAGTCGGTTGTAGAAAAAGTAAATACCTGTACCAAATGTTTTAGCCAGGTTGAAAACCTTTGGGTTGTTTGCCCGTATTGCGGGCAAAAGATTAAGGAAAAGAAGTAATAATATAAAAGTTGTGTTCTATATAATAATTATGTTGTTGCAAGAGGCATTATTTATCTCCGTGAAATCCCTGCTTCTGATATTTTCCGTGTTTAGGTGTTTTTAGAGCAACCTTTCCTACATTTATGATAGCCAAAAATCGTGTAATGAAAAAGTTATCAGCAAGTCTTGCCTTTTTATTTAGTATATGCATTTTCACCTTTCTTACCTGCACCTTTCTGCCCGCTCATGCCCAGCAACAACAGTATGCGAATGCCTATACCTATTGGGATTTTGGACAGGGCTCCGATGATGTACAAAACGTAGAACAAAAAATATGGATTGCTATGCCGGCAATTTCCACCCAATGGGTAATGACCTGGGCATGGGCGGCGGACCCCGCACACGGCGGCTACCTGGGCTTCAATACCGATGATAGCGGTAAGGGACAAGCGCTTTTTTCTTTATGGAATGCAACGGAAGCCACCGGTGGCGCCTGCAAAGAGTTTGGCGGCGAAGGCGTGGGATGGAGCTGCAGGACGCCTTTTGAAGTGAGATCGGATGTATCTTATTTATTACGCCTGGCCCGTACAAGGACAGATGCCGATGGTGTATGGTGGGGCGCCTGGATAGTAGAGAACCCCGGCTCGGATGAAGCCAAAGAGACCTCGCTTGGGCAAATAAAAGTAAAGAGTGCCATGAGCCTGATCCGGGGTAATTCTATCAACAACTTTAGTGAATATTACGGGCAAACGCTGGAGAAATGCGGTACCGTGCCCGTGTCCATTTTGGGTGTTGCACCTCCTGCAATTAATAAAGATGAAAACGGAAACTATAGCCGTACGGCCAAACTAAATGGCTCAAGCAATCCTCAGCAGAATCCGTGTAAAACCGGCAATGAAGCACAGGGATCTTTATTTAAGGTGGAGAATTATAACCTTGGCGCTAATGGCGGCGCCCTGATATTTCTCGGAGGTACCGGGAATGATCATACACTGCCAGACAATATTCAAAAGCCTGCTGGAATGGAATAGGTTGTTGTTTTAATCACGAATGGGATACGCCCTGGCCTGTATTTCTTTATTCCCAACATCATTTAATTTCGGGAAAGTTTCTGCTTAAACCGAACGCACTGAAAATGTACAATGCATTCATTTCATATTCCCATGCTGAAGATAGTAAGCTGGCGCCGGCATTGCAAGATGCGCTGGAAAAATTTGCTAAGCCATGGTATAAGGTTCGCTATTTAAATATTTTTCGTGATGAAAATAGCCTTACAGCTTCTCCGCATTTATGGTCGAGTATCGAAGACGCGCTGTCACAATCGGAATTCCTTATTTACCTCGCTTCTCCCGGGTCGGCATCTTCTAAGTGGTCAAATAAAGAAATTGAATATTGGCTCGAAAACAAGTCCATAGAAAAACTGCTGATTGTTTTAACGGATGGTGATATAGCCTGGGATGACAATACAAAATCATTTCTGAATAAAGACAATAACTCTCTGCCAGGCATACTCGAAAATAAATTCACTGAAGAGCCTTTCTATATTGACCTTCGCTCGGCACACACGCAGAAAGACATTTCTCTAAATAATCCCATTTTCAAAAAGGAAGTTTTAAAACTGGCCGCACAGTTGCATCACAAAGAACCAAAAGACCTTGCGGGGGAGGAAGTATCTGCTCATAATAAAGTAATACGGTTAAGAAATGTAATTATTATGGTACTGTCGCTATTGGTTGTGTTATCGGCGGGCGCTGCGTGGATGGC
>JALZAJ010000246.1 GCA_030948465.1 Bacteroidota bacterium | reverse complement strand
TCATTACACATAGCTCTCGATAAACGTTCTATCAAGGCGGTTTTACCGGAACCGACCGGACCGGCGATACCGATTTTTATGTAGAGCCTCATCCCCAACCCCTTCTCCGGGGGAGAAGGGACAGGATTTGGGGAAGACAGCCTCATCCCCAACCCCTTCTCCGAGGGAGAAGGGACAGGATCGGGTGAAGGTTTTATAGTTTCGGAATTTTCTTGAGTCATTGGTTCGTGTTTATTTTTTAAGACATGTATAATCTCGAATACAATTGCTCGTGCTGCATGCAGCGTATATCAAAACCTGCGCAACAATAGCCAATCATTTCTTTATCGGGTTCTAACGTTTTTTTGGCAAGTTCATTTATTAAAGGAAACAACGACATCAATAATTCCTGTCCATCCTGTTGACCAAGTGGAATAAGTTTTACGGCATTGGTAATAAAGCCACTTGCAGCGTTATAATAAAAACCGGCAAGCGCTTCTTGTTTATCAATTTTTAAAGCGCTTGCTAATAATGCGAATGCGATACAATAATGGCCAAAAGCAATTTGTGTACTGATGCAATCTTTATATTTATTGGGTAAAATTAATTCCCTGTTTTGTTCAAAAATTTTTAATAATCGTAGCCCTAATTTATTGCTTGCCTGTCTTATTTCTATGGGCAGTTTGACCGCGTTGCAGAGTTCATCCAAACTTAAAATTGTTTCAAAATTATTTGAAGCTGCTGCATCAAATGTCAATGAAACCATTGCAACATCTGTATAAAAAATATTTTGAGAAAGTTGTTCTTTTACAAATTCTCCGGCTGTTACTTTATTGGTTACAATGCCCTCCTGCACATACGTTTCAAGACCGGCTGAATGTGAGAACCCACCTATCGGTAACGCCGGATCCGATAAATGCAAGAGTTGCAGCAGGCTCGATGAATACATTAAGATGAAATTGCGGGTTGATTAATTTTATTGAACAGACTATCTGAGCCGGCTACCTGTAAATGCGGTAATACAGAAGTTTTAAAACCATCCGTCAATTTTCTTAGTTCGATCTTTGGTTTAAATCCTGATGCTTCCAACAGGTTAAAAATCGGAACTTCATAAGGAATTAATAATTCGTTTTCACTGTAAAATAATGGCACATGCCTGTTGCCTATTTCATAGCTTATAGCAGCAGCGGCTTTTATAGAATCTATTTTTATTACAATGCATTCGGCTGGAATTATTTCAATGGCAATTACTAAATTTTCGTCCTGCCATAATATATCTTCGTCTTTGAAATTTGGATTTTCGTTTAAAAATTTTAAGGTGATATTGATGCCGGATTTTGTTTGTTTGTGAAGAACGCGTTTATTGGTTTCATACCATTCGATATGGAGCGCATCAATTTTTTTATTGCTGACCGGCGATGTTTTTAGATTTCCAATTTTTTCCGTTATCAGCATATAATTTTATTAGATCAAAATAAAAAATACCGTTGGGCAAGGGCAACTTCCTGCAAAGGCTCACAGGTAATTTTTTCACCATCTACTTTTACTTCATAAGTCTCGGGGTTTACATCAATCTCGGGAGTTTTATCGTTATGGATCAGGTCTTTTTTGCAGATGTTCCTGCAGTTTTTTACTGGCAATATCATCTTCTGCAAATCGTAAGATGGTACAATGCCATTATCTAAAGAAACTTGGGAAACAAAAGTGAAACAGGTCTTGTATAACGCCTTCCCGTATGCGCCGAACATGTGCCTGTAAATGACGGGCTGCGGTGTTGGAATGGAAGCATTCGGGTCTCCCATTTTGCTGGCTATGATCATGCCGCCTTTAATGATCATCTCCGGTTTTGCGCCAAATAATGCGGGCTTCCAAAGAACGAGGTCAGCAAATTTCCCTGCTTCAACAGATCCAATATATTCGGATACGCCATGTGTGATCGCCGGGTTGATCGTATATTTTGCCACATATCTTTTTACCCTGAAATTATCATTATCGTTCTTTTCATCTTCCGGCAAAAAACCTCTTTGCTTCTTCATCTTATCAGCGGTTTGCCATGTTCGCGTAATCACTTCTCCCACTCTCCCCATTGCCTGGCTATCAGAACTCATCATACTGAATACGCCCATGTCGTGCAGTATATCTTCGGCTGCAATTGTTTCAGGGCGAATGCGGCTATCGGCAAAAGCAACGTCTTCAGGAACTGATTTGTCAAGATGATGGCAAACCATCAACATGTCCAAATGCTCATCAATTGTATTGATCGTATAGGGTCTTGTAGGGTTAGTACTTGACGGTAAAATATTTGGATACATGGCCGCCTTAATAATATCGGGAGCATGACCACCCCCGGCACCTTCCGTATGGTAAGTATGTATGGTTCTTCCATTGATCGCATGGATCGTGTCTTCAAGAAAACCGGCTTCATTTAATGTATCGGTATGAATAGCAACCTGCACATCGTATGCATCTGCAACCTGCAGCGAGGCATCGATAACCGCCGGTGTCGATCCCCAGTCTTCATGGATCTTAAGACCAATCGCTCCTGCTTCGATCTGTTCTATTAAAGGTGCGGTTGTTCCACAATTTCCTTTGCCTAAAAAGCCAAGATTCATAGGAAACGCATCTGCCGCTTCGAGCATCTTTTGAAGATTCCACGCACCCGAAGTAACAGTGGTTGCACTGGTTCCATCTGAAGGGCCGGTGCCACCTCCTAACATAGTTGTGATGCCGCTGAACAATGCGTGATCAATCAATTGCGGACAAATAAAATGTATGTGCGAATCCATGCCTCCTGCAGTTACAATTAATCCTGCGCCGCCATGCACTTCTGTAGATGCGCCGATGATCATATTGTCATCAATCCCATCCATAATATCGGGGTTACCCGCTCTGCCGATGCCAATAATTTTTCCATCTTTTATTCCTATATCTGCCTTTACAATTCCCCAATGATCCAATATTAACGCACTCGTTATTACAAAATCGAGAACCCCTTCATTTCTTGTTGCGGTAGATGATTGCCCCATACCATCACGCACCGTTTTACCGCCGCCGAATTTATTTTCTTCTCCATAAACTGTGTAATCCTTCTCTACTTCAATAATTAAATCTGTATCGCCCAGCCTCACTTTATCACCGGTTGTAGGGCCATACATGTTGGCATATTTTATCCTGTTAATGTGAAGGCTCATACTGTTTTGTTTTTGAAATTAAGCGAAGCTAATTTGTCCAATGCTTCCTTTTTATTGGCTTCATCTGAAGTGCTGCCGTTTACTAAATTATTAATTCCAAAGGCGTTTCTTCGTCCTCCAAATACAACTAACTCTACTTCCTTTTTCTCTCCGGGTTCAAAGCGAACTGCTGTGCCGGCTGCAATATTTAACCGCATACCAAATGCCTTGCTTCGATCAAATTCCATTTGGCGGTTTACTTCAAAAAAATGAAAGTGAGAGCCTACCTGAACGGGCCTGTCTCCGGTGTTTGCCACAGCAATGGAAATGGTTGCACGGCCAACATTGCATTCAATGTCTTTTGTTCCAACGAAGTATTCACCTGGTATCATCTTTTAATTTTTATTCAATTCTTAATTCGTTTACCTGATTGGATCATGCACCGTAACCAATTTTGTTCCATCAGGAAAAGTGGCTTCAATTTGCACTTCATGAATCATTTCCGGAATACCTTCCATTACATCTTCACGCGATAAAATCGTAGCACCATAATGCATAAGGTCTGCGACAGTTCTTCCATCGCGTGCTGCTTCCTGGAGTCTGCAGCTTATAAGCGCTATCGATTCAGGATAATTTAATTTTAATCCGCGGGACTTTCGTTTCTCTGCAAGTTCTCCTGCAAGAAATAGCAATAATTTTTCCGTTTCCCTTGGTGTTAAATGCATGGATCAAATTTCGGTAGTTAAAAAAAAACAAGCAATCGCAGATGTTAAATGTAAAGAGAATAATTAATAAAATTATGGATTTCCCACAGAGCCACTAAGCACACCAAGAGGAAAATACTTTGTGGCCTTTGCGCCTTTGTGGGATATACATCAACACACACTTAACCTCACACTAATCCTACTAACCACAATGGATTATATACCTATGCTAATCAAACACTGCCAATGAGGTATACAATCAGGGTTACGCTTATCAAAAAAATTAAGGCAGTAAGTAGCGTCGTAAGCGGGGTTTCAGAGGAATAAATTCCTTCGCGCAATTGTTTTTGAATTCGCTTATATTGTAAGAAAGATAAAATGAGTGAGAGTGAGCCCACGCCTACCAATACTATCCCGATAACTGCTGAATAACCGCGCTGGTGCAGTACTATTTGTTTTCCCAAAACAAGGCCTATCTGTTTTACAAATAAAGAAAATTTAACCACAACAAATCCGAATGCCATTATCCCAATACTTGTGCGAACCCATGCAAGATAAGTACGCTCATTTGCAAGATGATCTCTTGCTCCGGAATCTAAGTTTTTAGAATCGCCCGATGCTTGCTTTAATTCTTCTTTCATTATTTTAATTATAAACAGTAGATGATGATTTCTTTTTCCAAAAGTATTACCTCAACATGAAATCACTTTTCCTCCAATTTCAAACTCATGATTCTTAATCAGTTTTAAATCCAAATTTTTTATAAATATCCTTCGCTGCTTTGCTTATTAGAAAGTTCATAAAATCTTTTGCAGCCATTTTATGAGGTGCAGTCCGTAATAATCCGGCGGCGTAAATAGCTTCTACATTATCCTTCTCCGGAATCTCAATGGTTTCAATTGGATTGCCAATCATCTGCTGGTAGTAAGCTTCGGTAAACCACACCGGTGCTGCATCAGATTGATCATATAAAATGCGCATGGGTGATTGGCGATGGTGTATCTGCGTTAACCACGTGCTGCTATCTTTCACTTTAGTTTCCATTATAGCCGTCTTCAAATTTTCACCACCGGCGTTTATATATGCTTTTGCTATTTGTTTGGCAATACCTTCCCACTCAGGATTAGGCATGCTTATACGTACGTCCGGCCTGGCTAAATCCAGCAGCCCTTTAATACTTTTTGGATTGCCTTTATGCACCATAATTGCCAAACGATTTTTAGCATACACCTCGGTTTTGGAAAACCATTCCGGCGTCATGTCAATCCTGGATTTACCTGCGGTATAGATATCAGGTTTAAGCTCTATTTTTAAATTGCCGATAGTGATAGAACCCCCTGCTATCTGTTTGGCCAAAATACCAGGTGGCAATGTTTCAGCAAATATTCTTTTATACTGCGGATAGGCCTTTTTAAATGCGGCGATCAATTCATCAATAACCATAAACTGGTTGCCGGCAAAAAATAATACGAGTTGCGGGTCGTTGATTTCACCAAATAAATCGGGCACATTATCCACGCCGGGCACGGTAAACATTACAGCACTCCACGGCGGCGTATTCCATGGCGGATCAAAACTGTGATCCGTAGTTTGCGCTTCCGAGGCTTCCATAAAAAAAATTATACACAGAATAAGTGTCGCTATTCTCTTCGTCATAATTATTTTTTGTTATGGCTTAACGACTGACCAGCCTTCTGCCTGGCGGATGATCAGTTCACCGGTACCACTTGGCACGACCGCAATGAAACTGAACAATTCATCCCTGGTAATTTTTCTTTCTTTCAAAGTGTTATTGCATTGAGACACGATCACTCCCCGTTCCACCAGCGCTTTTAATTCATTTTCGTATGCGCTCTCTTTCAGGTAATCATTGCGGCGAATAATCATACGGCAACATATCACCTATTTTTTTGAAGCCAAGGTAACCATTTGTTGTTATGTCTGTTTGATCAAAATAATATCCATTCTTTTCAACAACTATCGATTCGTCTGGAGCAAAAAGTAACGTTGATAACTGGAAATCTTTTTTCGCTGTCTGATCAAAATCAAGATAAGCCTGCTCTGGTTTAGCCCTGTTATAAATAACTGCAAGTGTCGGTTGGTTGGGTTTAAATTCAACCGTATTAGTGCTGTCATCTTTTGTATAGTTTAAAGCGCCATAAAGATTTTGCAGAGGAATAGGAATTTCTTCATCGTTATTTTTTACGAT
>JALZAJ010000188.1 GCA_030948465.1 Bacteroidota bacterium | reverse complement strand
AAATCAAAAGGCCTCGTAAAGATTCGCGATGAATATGTGATGATGAATGATGAAGACATTGAAAAAATAATTAAAAAATTAAATGCACCTTCGGCGCCAAAAGCGTTTACCCTGCTGCAAGCCGCACTCAGCGGCGATTACGAAGGAGCGCCCGTGCAAATAGATAAAGCGCTTCAGAAAAAAATCAACGATATTCTTAATACGGAAGCTGTAGCGCTGCCGCAAAATATTGACGCCACTTTAAGGCATTACCAGCAAAGAGGTTTTAGCTGGATGTATAAAAATGCACAACTTGGCCTGGGCTCTTTGCTGGCCGATGATATGGGCCTGGGCAAAACATTACAGGTAATTACCACTTTGCAAAAATTTAAAGAAGAAGGCCTTTTAAAAAATCAACCGGCTTTGGTAATTGCTCCCGCCACTTTGCTTAGCAACTGGAAAGCTGAAATTGAAAAGTTTGCCCCAACCATGCAGGCAACGATATTTCATGGCGCTTTGAGAAACAATGATTTTACAGATATTGATGTAGTAATTACCACGTATGGCATTGCACGCACGGATAATGAACGGCTTAAAAAACAAAAATGGCACACGCTCGTAATTGATGAAGCGCAAAATGTAAAGAATGCAGAAACGGCGCAAACGAAAGCTGTAAAGAAAATTCCCGCAGGAATAAAAATCGCTATGAGCGGTACACCGGTAGAAAACAGGTTGATGGAATATTGGAGCATCTTTGATTTTGCAAATCCCGGCTATCTCGGTAATACCAATTGGTTTAATGAAGAATATTCAAAACCGATAGAAATAAACCAGGATAAAAAACGCCTCGATAAGTTTAGAAAGATAACGGCGCCTTTCATTATGCGAAGGGTAAAATCGGATAAGAGCATCATCAGCGACCTGCCCGATAAAATTGAAAATAATCAATATTGCAACCTGAGTAAAGAACAGGCTTCTTTGTACCAAAGTATTACCACCGACATGTTGAAAGAGGTGGAACAAGCAGAAGGCATTAATAGAAGAGGACTGGTTTTAAAGCTGCTGACTATTTTAAAACAAGTGTGTAATCATCCCACACATTACCTTAAAAATTCTACAGATATTGTAGCCGAACAATCCGGCAAAACTATGCTGCTGCTGCAATTGCTGGAAACCATTTATGAGAACAATGAAAAGGTGCTTATCTTTTCACAGTATAAAGAAATGGGCAGCTTATTGCGCGGCCTGGTACAGGAACACTTTGGTAAAAAGGCCTTGCAATTGCATGGCGGCAACACCCGCAAAGAAAGAGATGAGATGGTAAAAGCTTTTCAAAATAATTTGATAAATGATACTTTTATTTTAAGCCTGAAGGCAGGAGGAACCGGTTTAAATCTCACGGCAGCAAACCATGTAATTCATTATGATCTTTGGTGGAACCCCGCGGTGGAGGCGCAGGCAACGGACAGAGCTTTTCGCATAGGCCAGCATAAAAATGTGATGGTACACCGCATGATTACGAAAGGTACTTTGGAAGAAAAAATTGATGACATGCTGCGCAGTAAAAAACAATTAGCCAACCTTGCAGTGGCAAGTGGTGAAAAATGGATTGGTGAATTGAGTGATGTGGAGATACGGCAGTTGGTGGCTTTGGGATGAGGGTGGCATTTTATCAAAACTTATCAATGACAAATTGCGCCACGGCAATGATCTGTCTTAAATATTATTTCAGGAAATAATTAGCAATGGAAACTCAAGTTCATTAAAATCTTTACCGTAAATACTCACTAACTTTTAAGCTGATAAATTTTTTTACTTTATCCCACGTTTGCTTCTTAAAACTTACAGAGTCTTCGCTCTCTTCGTCATCATTAAAGTAGGTGATTGCCTGTGGTACGGTAATCAATAAATTTTGCGTTGTATATTTTTCCTTATGAAATTGGATAAAGTCGGCTATGGTATAGTGATTCAACAGTTCTGCTATATCCCAAAAATCTTTCTTTTTGCCACGGCCTAAGATTGCTTGTACTTTCATAGCAATAATATCTTCCGTCGAAAACATCCTGATTTCATCATCGTTAGCAAAGGCCTTATCAAAGGATGCGGATGCCGGATAAGATCAATTTTTACATCGTTCACAAAACCAAAAATTCCGAAGCGTGGATTTGCTGACCTGTTAACGAAAGAACTTTTAAATTTTTTTTCAAGCGCATGAACTATAACTCCGTTGTCAAACACGTTATTTGAAAAAAGATCCGGATCAACTGACATGCGGTGGCCATACAAAAGAGATAAAGCAGTGCCGCCAACCAATGAAAAATCTTTTAACTCCGGCATTTGGAGTAATTGTTCTAATACGGAAAAAGTGTGGGGTTCAACTGCCTTAATTTGTAACATCTGAAATCTTTTAGGGGCCTGCCGGTAACTGCGCTTGCCAGATACATAGAAGTTTCGGGTAAAAATTTAGCATTCAATAATGCCTCCGTAACTTTTTCATCGCCGTAATATCGGCGGCAGTTGCGTATGTCATCCACATCACCGCGTTCAAAAACTCTTTCGATTACAAAATTTGCTTTGGTGTCGTAGTTGAGCTTTTCAAAATCAACATCCCAAAAGATGCGCTTATGAAATATGGGTTTCGGTTTTTTGTGACATGATGTAAAGATATTAATAAATGTTTTTTAGTTCGGATACCTGCGTCAGGAAACTGAAAAGAGCTGATAGCTAATTTGAAAAATAAGATAAAAGCCGCTTGCTGCGTTGCCTATTATTTTCAAAACTTTATCCTGCAAAAGATAAAGACGATTAGAATAATACGGATCTTGCATAAAAATATTTTTGCTGAAGGGTTTTTGATTGCAGCTTGTTAATTACATCATCCCTTAATATTTCACGAAGTTTTTTTTTGCCCACAATTTTTAATAGGTGTACCAATTATAGCTGCTTAAAAGCTTAACGTAAATATTTTGAGACGTTACGCCGCGAATGATATTTTTTTTTACCCGAAATCAATTCCTCCAATTCCTCTGCTGAAAGATTTATATCCCATAAAAGTGGCTCGGGATAATGATTAATGTCTTGAAAATCGAATTGCCCCGGTTCGTGTCTCACGAATCGAAAAGCAGTGGTTCGTGAGACACGAACCATTGCAACGAAAAATCTTTCCATGAAATTATGTACGCTTTTTTCAAAGTCAATAATTTTAAAGCCGCCGGATTTTTGGCCGTTTCGAAAAACATGGTTCATGAGACACTTCAATTAAAACAAGTTGCTTGATAGATTCTTATACAATTTGTATCTTTAAAACAAATCATTTAAAATGAATTGGAGAGAACATATTTCATCTGATCCGGCTATTCTTTTTGGTAAGATGGTAATAAAGGACACAAGAATTCCGGTAGAATTAATACTTGAAAAACTCGCCGGTGGTTACTCTTTTGAAGACTTGATACAAGCCTATCCGCGGATAACAACGGCTGACATACAGGCCTGCTTATTGTTTGCAGCCGATAATACCAAACATGAAAAAACTCTTGCTGTGGCCTAATGAATTACCAAATAGTAGCTGATGAAAGCGTTGATTTTAGAATTGTTATCCGGCTTCGGGACATCGGCATAACTGTTTATTCTATTGCTGAAGAAACACCGTCTGTTACAGATTCGCACGTTTTGTCAATTGCCTTCGGGAATAAAGCATTATTGATAACAGAAGATAAAGATTTTGGAGAATTAGTTTTTCGTTTGCAACTTCCACATTATGGTATATTATTAATAAGAATTGAAGATGCTGATTATAAAATAATTTCCGTGACAGCAGCTATTAAAGAACATTTTGATGACATGATTAAAAAATTCTCCGTGCTCAATAAGAGTAAACTAAGAATAAAAGAATAATTAGATTGGCAAATTGGATTTCAAAATAATTTATCGCAAAAATTCATCAATTTTTCGAGCTTATCAATTTTTTTCATTTTGAATTGAGTGATGTGGAGATACTGCAGTTGGTGGCTTTAGGATAAGGGAAATTCCAAAACTATTTTTTCGCCATAAAGGTAAATTTCAAAAGTTCATAAATGCAGAATAGCTAAACTATATCGGGCATGTTTTAGTAACTTTATCTATTCTATTTATTATGAAAATGAAGCCCGATATACGTTCAGGATTATTGTGGGAATACGATTTAGAAACATTCAATTGGCAGCGTTCTTACAAAATTGTAATTGAAAGGGTGGTACAACGAGGATGGTTAAACGAATGGAAAGAAGTATATGCTTTTTATGGTCCTGAAAAGATACTTGAAACAGTTGAATGGTCCCGCCAATTAGATGAAAGAGAAAAAGACTTTGCCCGCCTTTTTATAAAATCAGATATGTTACATGCTGCATAAAGAGCCTGAAATAATTTCGGCAGAAATTTTTTTGCTAACACAGCAATTACAGGCGCTTCCTGAATTGTCGGGTTTTCATTTGGTAGGCGGAACTGCACTGCCATTGCAGTTAGGGCATCGCAATTCTATAGATATTGATCCGTTTACCCAATAGGATATCCACGCAAAAAATTTAACCTCTTTTCTTACAACGAAATTTACGGCAAGGTTTGACTATGAAGGCAGCAATACCCTGCTGTCAAACATCAATAATATAAAAGTTGACTTTATTAAACATCCCTATCAATATATCTATCCTCCCATTACAGAAGAGGGGATTACATTTCTTTCAAAGGAAGACATAGCCGCTATGAAATTAAATGCCATTATAAACAGCGGGCAGCGGCTGAAAGATTTTATAGATATTTATTTTTTGCTGGAGCATTTTTCAGTTAGAGATATGCTTGCTTTTTTTGAAAAAAAATATCCAAATACAAACCCACTAATTGCACTTAAAGCAATAAACTATTTTGGAGATATTGACGAAACAATGGATGCGCCAGGAATGCCAAAACCATTACCCCTTAAAAAAATAAAGCAGCGCATTAATGATGCTGTTATGCATACAAATAAAATTTTTAAGAGTGATGAATAATCTTGCAGCTTCAGCATTTGGAATAGCTGTTCTAATACGGAAAAAGTGTGAGCCCAACTGTCTCAATTTGTAGCATCGAAATCTTTTCGCGAACTGCCAGATACTACTGTTACCTTGTACATAATGTGCCGGGCAAAGTTGAAACCATTGCACCAGGTTCTCAAATTCACAATGCATTATTTAATAATTGCAAGAAATAGAATTATCTGTTCCGTTTAAAACATCAGCAGCCATTTGTTTCAACTGCTGTTCGCATTTTTTTCAGGTCAATATTTTTAATCCATTTCAAACCTTCAAACCTTAACACTAAAATTCATGCAATCGCTTTGAAATATCAAGTTCATTAACCCAGGTATCTTTTTGTTTTGCTTCATTTATTGCCTGCTCCCAGTTAAAAGAAAAAGACATTGCAATAAAAAAACAGTTCAGCAAAATCTTTTGCTTCATCTCCCGAAGCGCTCAAATCTTATTGCTAAGAATATTTTGAAACTATAAGATGAAGCAAATTAGCAGGGATGCTATTGAGAAAATTCAAGGAGAATGAACGGCCATCCGGAATTGCAGGCTACGTAGTTATTATTAATTCTGCACTTTCCTCCTGAGTTGCCTTTATTGAATTTCGGTAAATAACCTTGTTTCCCAGTAACAAAACGATGAAGCTTATAACCGCGCAGGCGGCCATTACGCCCGCCATAGGAAGTGCGGTTTCATTATGCAGCAAACTAACGAGGGCCGAGGTAAAAGCACCCATACTTAATTGTATCGCACCCATTAATGCCGAGGCTCTTCCCGCGTTTTTAGTGAACGGAGCCATTGACAAGGCTGAAGAATTTGGAAAAGTAAATCCCTGGCAACTTAAGAAAATTAATATTAAAAATATGGTTGAAAACAAACCGACTAAATGAAACATACTTCCTATAAATAATAAAAGGCCGGCAACACTTTGGCAAAGCAAGGCTACAAGGATGATCTGCTCGCTTTTATATTTTCTCAAAACAAGCGTGTTGATCTGGCTGCTGGTGATAAGGCCGCCTGCCACGGTTGCAAATATCCATCCGTATTGTTGCCCCGTTACATGATACAATTCCATAAACACATGCGGCGAGCCAGCGATATAAGCATAAAGGCCGGCGGCGGCAATAGAGCCGGTGAAAGCATACGTATAAAACTGGGGAACTGTAAATATCTCCAAAAAACTTTTTATGATCGGCGCCGGTAATAAAGACACTTCAGCGTTAGGCTTCCTGCTTTCGGGCAGGGCAAAATAAACTGCAATCAAAGTAATAAATCCAATAGCAGCGAGAATAATAAAAATAGATTGCCAGCCAAATATTGCGGTAACATAACCGCCCGTTGTTGGAGCGATGATAGGCGATACGGCAACAACCAGCATCAATGAAGAAAATATTTTTGCATTCTCTTCTACAGGAAAAATATCCCTTACCATAGCCCTGGCGGCAACCATGCCAACGCAACCGCCGAAAGCCTGCAACAGCCTGATTGCAATAAGTGCATCTGCACTTTTGCATAAAGCGCAGCCAATAGAAGCCAGCACATATAAAACGAGACCAAAGTAAAGCGGGTTTTTACGTCCATACCTGTCGAGCAACGGCCCATATAATAATTGTCCTAACGAAATACCAATAAAAAAACTCGATAATGAAAGCGATATATAAGCGGTTGTTGAATGGAGATCGGCTGCAATAGCCGGAAAACCGGGCAGGTACATATCTATAGAAAATGGGCCGATCGCCGAAAGCAAACCCAGAATTAAAATAATAAAAAATTTATTCTTTCCTTTCATTTATAAATTAAAAAAGAAAATCTATGGAAGTATTTTTAATAATTTAAAACAAAAATAGTAAAGTTAGGAGCGTGATGAAGACTCAGGATTACAGGGAAAAAAGTATTTATTTTCACCGCGCTATGGTTGTGGAATTTGCATTTCAACTAAGAAATGTATTTATTTGATGTTCCGTACCAATCCATTGGTTTTTACTTAAAAACGAAAGCAAAGCGACATGTTACACCGGTGTTTATTTTTTTTTCAGAAGATCATTTCTTATAGAATTGTCCTCACTTTTTTACAATTTTCGTATTAGAAAATTTCTTTTTTAGACTTCATCCAGACAGTATAATTACGGCTTCATGAATCACTTTTACTTAATGAATTATTGAAATTGCCCAGGCAGCAAAAAAGAAAAAAGAAGCATACAATTAATAGCCTTGATGCCACGTTACAATAATTGTTTAAGGTTACGTCAATCTCTGAATTCCGTTCTCTAAATATATTGATTTACATCCAGTAAAGTACCTCATAAGCCCCCACTATGAAACGAAAAAAAGAAAAAACCACTATCCTTTTTGTAACCAAAAATGCGCAGGCGATAAAGCCAATGCAGGTTTCAAGTAATTTATTATTGAATTGGAAAAAATACCTCGCCGGCATTTCCTTAGTTTTTTTATCTTTAATAGGAACAATAATTTTCTTAACTTCCAGCAATATTCAACAAAATAACATTAAGCAGGCGTTGTCAAATAAATTACATTCTATGCGCAACTTATTTGCCCAGGTTGATACCAACGCAATCCGGAACAAGTTTACAAAGATTGACAAGGATCTGATAACTATAAACGGTTATTTAAAGGCGAGGGGCATACAAACAGCATCTAATGCAGCACAAGGCGGCGAAGCAGACAACGACATTTTATCCACAGAAGAAATAAGTAATTTTTATGATGAGTATTTGAACCGGATCATTTACAATATATCTTATACACCATTAGGCTTTCCATTTCCAGGCTCGATCACTTCTACCTTTGGTCATCGTGAAAACCCTTTTGGAGGTTCCAATGTTGAAACTCACAAAGGCCTTGATATAAAAGGACCAATGGGTGCGCCCGTAAAGTCAATGGCAAAAGGGGAAGTTATTTATGCCGGTCCCAGGGGCGGCTTTGGAAATTGTATAATTTTAAAACATGGTAACGGTTTTGAAACCCTTTATGGACACCTTTCAAAAATTATAGTAAGTGTGGGCCAAAAGATCAATGTAGGCCAGCAAATTGGTAACATCGGCTCTACCGGCAGATCAACAGGACCACATTTGCACTATGAAATACACCGTAACGGACAAAAAATAAATCCTGAATCTTTTTTAACACTCAAATGATTATGTTTAAAAAAAACAGTAAAGACGAGTCTTCAGAAATTAATCAACAGGAAATTTCCACAATTATTGGTGAAGGATATATAATCACCGGCGAAGTACAGGGTTCATCTGTAATACGAATTGAAGGAAGAATTATGGGGAATGTAAATGTTGAAGGCGGCGTGGTATTAGGTGAGAATGGCAATATCGAGGGAGATATTGTTACAAAATCGGCTATCATTTACGGAACCGTAAATGGAAACATCAAAACCCATCACCTGGAAATAAAAAAGACAGGTCATGTAAATGGGGAAATCACAACAGATTCTGTTGAAATAGAGTTGGGCGCACAGTATAATGGCAAGTTGAGCATGAACAGGCCAAAACCGGTTTTAGCGGAAGCTGTGTAGGTTTTCAGCCTTCCGGTTCGTGAGATATGAACCGGGGCAACAAAGAGCGGTTTAGCTGAAGCTGTATAGCTTTTTCAGCTCAGGCTTTTCGGCGATTTTCACCTGACCCTTCATCATCATGATTTCACGAGTGAGTTTCTTTCAGGTAAATATGAATGGAACAAAGCACGATTTTAACTTTTCCAAAAAAGACATTGCCGGCATATATTTTTTGGGAACAAAAAATGGCTTCCTGTTTACAAAGTTTTCACAACCTGTTCAGCAAACCCGAAAGATAAGGTCATACCAGCGCCGCCAAGGCCATTAATAATATAAACTCCTTCTTCAGCTTTTAGAAAAACATCTGTACTTCCATTCGTCATTTTTGGATAAATGCCATGCCATGATTGGATCATTTGCCATCCATCAGTAAGGGCGAAGGTTTTGAGATAATTTATAATAAGTTCATTAATATACGCTTCATCAAACGGAGAAAAGGTTAAGCCATATTCATGTGAATCTCCAACGGTAAGCTCGCCTTTTTCATTTTGAGATACCATTACATGAATGCCTGATTCCAGGTATTGGCTCAATTCTTTTTGATACCTTTCTTTAAGTAACCCCAATGACGGAGCAACTTTAAAACTCTCATAATGTATAAGGGATAAGCCGCCGCAAAGAGAGGTACCAATTTTTAGCGGCTCGTTCGTATTCACAAACCGCATCATCTGCAATTTGCATTTTGTCAATTTTAATTCTTTGAATTTTTCGGGAAATAATGTTTCGAAATCGGCACCGGAACAAACGCAAATAAGATCAGCCTGCATGGCCTTATTCCCTATCCAAACTTTATTCTTTTCAACGGCTTGTACATTTTTATTCCATAAAAAGCGAACGCTATATTTTTCGGCTAAAAAAGCGGGCAGCGCAGCCATAGCTTCCCTTGGATCAATGATCATTTCTGTTTCACTGAACAACCCGCCAATTAAATTATGCGGGTTTACTCCTTTTATTTTTGCAGTAATATCTGATGCTGTCATTAAATGAACCGGACGCCCATTCTGTATGAATGCCTCTTGCAATTCCTGTAAAACTTTCCATTCGTCTTCATGATAGGCAAGATGCATGCTTCCGCACTCATCATACCAGAAACCCGCTTCCGTTGCAATTTCTTTCCATACATTTCTGCTGTGAACAGCCCGGTTATACATTATTCCATCTGGTTGACCAACAGGCCATATCATTCCAAAATTTCTCACAGATGCGCCAACCGCTTTGCCCGATCTTTCAATGACCGTAACATTGAATCCTTTTAATGAAAGGGCCCTGGCTGTTGCAAGCCCTACGATGCCGGCGCCGACTACAATTGCAACGCCAGAAGAAGCCCCATCCCAACCCTTCCCCGAGGGGGAAGGAACTGAAGCCCCATCCCAATCCTTCCCCGAGGGGGAAGGAACTAACTTATTAGAAGCCATTGGACGATTTTTTAGAAGCCCCATCCCAACCCTTCCCCGAAGGGGAAGGAACTAACTTATTAGAAGGCTTTGGTTACTTTTTATCTGGAATGCTTTTAACAGAAACTTCATTTTTAGTTAAGTCATTGAACCTTTGACGGTAATTTTTTGCTTCTCCTTCGTAAAGACCAATATCTACCGGGGATGGGGACTTCTTACTAAAATACCGCAACGCCAGTAAAGTTCCCGCGATTCCAACTACTGATAAATACATTACACCACTCGAGTACACCGTGGCCCATTCCAATTTATTACTGAAAATGGTTTTGCAGATGATTACGGTAACACTTCCAAGATAACCAAATGAATCGGCTACGTACATGAGAAAACCAACATTGCCTCCCAATTTAAATGTTGCGATAAGTCTTTCAAATAATATACAATTGAAAGGAATGTAGCCCATATATAATCCGAGTCCTACAAGGGTCATCCACAAAAAAGGAGAGATAAAATGATTGATAAACATAAAAGAACTGAGGCCCGCTATAAAAAATCCGGCCACAATTATTATATGAGTTACTACTAAAGCTCTTTTGTTATTACGGATCAGGATCATACTTCCTATCAATACTAAAACAATTATGGTAATAGGAATCTCCGTTGCGGTGAATACCGATGGCTGATTTCCAAACCCTAATTCTCTCCAGATGTCCGCTGCAAAATTGTCCCTGATGTCGCGAAAAACGGTTAAGAAAACATAGAGGATTATGAGCATTACCAACCCATATCGAAATTCAGAAAAGAAATTTTTACGTTGTGTTTTTGTCATAGGCAATCGCACGATACGGCTCGCAATATCTTCTTCGGATGGAGGCGGAATTTTTTCCAATAAATAAACAAAAAGCAGCAATGGTAAAATAAAAACAAGGCCGGTAAGAAAGGGCAGCCACCAGTCACTAACATTAAAATCAACCTGCAGGTATTTCGCAACAGACTTTACAAAACCGGATGAAAATATAAAACTAACGGCAAGGGCTGCCCCAATAAAATCAGTGGCTTTTCTGCCTTCAACAAATGTAAAAATGATGCCCCAGAGAAGACCCAGGGGAAAGCCATTGATGAATAGAAAAATAATATTAAACGGAGGTGGAACCATTGCAAAGAATAATAGTGCAAGCCACGAGATACCGACCAATAATAGAATAATTTTACCTCGTCCAAAGCGCTTTAATTCAGCAATAAATTTTATTCCATAGAACTTGCTAAGCATATAACCGTAAAGTATTCCCCATTCTTCGGACAGAAAAGCTGCTCAGTTAAGAGAGAGCCGGTAGTAAAAAGGACAAAAAGCCACCAAAGCTTTTTTCCTTTTTACGGCTGCCATCATGCAGCCATACTGTACAAAGTTAGTGGTGTTTGATAACTCAGTGATTGATGCCTCCTTTCATCGTTATAGAATGATAAATATTGTTGTAGTCCTTTGTAAAGGCTTAGTCCATCCTCATAAACATGCAAATAGATGTGTTCATACTTTACAGTGCGCCACAGGCGCTCAATAAAAATATTATCAATTGCTCTGCCTTTACCATCCATGCTTATCTGTATTTCATTGTCCTTTAGCATTTGCGTATATACCTCACTGGTAAACTGGCAGCCCTGGTCACTGTTTATTATTTCGGGCTTGCCATGAGTGGCTATGGCCTGTTGCACTATTTCTGTACACCAGGCGGCTGTCATTGAATTACTAACACCCCAGCCCACCACATACCGCGTATGAATATCGATTACAGCACATAAATACATAAAACCATTTTTCATGGGCAGGTAGGTGATATCTATAGCCCAGGCCTGGTTCTTCCTTTCTATGGATAAGCCTTTGAGCAGGTAAGGGTATTTGTAAGCTGCCGGGTCTATACGTGTCGTACGGGGCGCACAGTACAGCGTTTGCCACCCTACAAGCTTCATCAGCCTGCGCAGCTTTTTTCTATTTATTTTATAGCCTGCTACAATAAAAAATACCAACATCCTTTCCAGTCCGTAGAATGGTGTTTTCAGATATTGCTCATCCATCAATCGCATCACCTCCAGGTTTTCTGCTGTTTCTTTTACCGGCTCATAATACAACCCACTGCGATTCAACTCCAGCAGCTCACATTGTTTTACAACACTTAAGTTTTTATGATCCTTTTCTACCAACATACGGCGCTCTGACAAGGGTTTTACAATAACTTTTTTTTTAAAAAATCAATAGCTACTTTCTGTTCCCCTATCTGGGCATACAGCATCTGGATCAGTTGCTCGTTATCTGTCTGAGGGTTGCCTGATTCTTTTTCAAACACTACTGGTGAATTAGCTAAAAATTCCTTTTTCCAGGTATTAATTTGATTGGGATGCAGATCATACTTCTTGCTTAAAGACTCAATCGTTTGTCGTTCCTTGATAGCTTCAATGCATACCTTCGATTTAAATTCTGCCGTAAATTTGCGGCGACTGGTTTTACTCATTTTTACAGGTTTTAAGTTTATAAATTTCTATCTTATTTACCTGTCTGAAAAATGGGGAGTATTATAAACTTCAGTCACTTTTTTGGTTTCAATATGCATTGTAATTAAAATTATAGAAGAGGTGTCTTTAAGAATTAAATCAATCTAGTTACCGATTAAGCGCTCTAAACAAATATCATAAACTACTTAAAAATCATGTATGTGGGCAGATAACGAAACTTCAGAAGATCTTTTAGGATTTAAAGTACACGCTGATTTACTGGTTGATGTGATCAATGATGACAAAGTATTACCCGTAACCATTGGAGTTTTTGGAGATTGGGGAAGTGGTAAATCAAGTATTCTGAAAATTGTAGAACAGGAACTTACTGGAGGTGAAGAAGACGGATTTAAAGATGGTACTCTTGTATTATACTTTAACGGTTGGGTATTTGAAGGCTATGATGACGCAAAGGCTGCCTTGTTGGAATCAATTATTGAAAAGTTCGCTACACATAAAACAATTGGAAACAAAGTAAAAGATAAAACAATAAAGCTATTCAAATCCGTAAAGTGGATGCGTTTGTTAGGACTAAGCTTTAAAAAAGTAATTGTTCCCGGAGCAGCAGCTTACCTAACAGGTGGTGCTTCCATATTGCCATTCCTAGTACATGAATTTTCACAGCTTCAACCGAACGACGTTGCAGAAAAGCTCACTGGGGAAGGTGCTGAAGAATTTCTAAAAGATATAATAAAAAAGAATGAAGATGACGATGTAACAATAGTCCGTGAGTTTCGTGATGATTTCAAAGAAATGATAGATAAGTCAGAGATAAAGAAACTAGTTGTGATTATTGATGATTTAGACCGATGTACACCTGACAGGCTTATTGAAAATCTTGAAGCTATTAAGCTATTTCTAAATGTTGAGAAAACAGCATTTGTAATTGGTGCAGATCCAAGAATAGTAAGGCATGCTATAGAACATCGCTATAAAACGGATAGTATTGAAAATGCTGATGACCCAGACAGCAGGAATAAGCGTATTGTTAGCGATTATTTAGAAAAACTTATTCAAATACCCTACTATCTCCCTAAGTTAACAGATAATGAAGTTGAAACCTACCTAACCTTACTTTTCTGTAAAAAGGCAATGGGAGATGATTTTTCCAAGGTAATAACTGCCTTCAAGTCAAACAGGGAAAACAATAGATATGATGTATTTGGATTAGGAGATATACAAGATTTAACTAATGAAGAACAGAAAAAAGAATTAATTGAAAGTGTTTCTTTGATAGCTTCACTATCGCCAATTATTACAGACGGATTAAAAGGCAATCCCAGACAAATCAAACGATTTTTAAACACTTTCACTTTAAGAAATAGGCTTGTAAAGGTTGCTAAACTATCAGATTTCAAAATTGATATTTTGGCTAAATTGATGGTATTAGAATATGCTTCCACAAATTTATTTAAAGAAATATACAATTGGCAGTCTTTACAAAAAGGAGAGCCGAAACAAATTGCTGATCTTGAAAAGTTAGCAGGAGAAGAAAAGATAGAAGAAATAAAAAAGCAGTTCTCACCTGAATGGGGATCGGAAAAAATAATAAAGTGGCTCAATGCTGAACCCAAACTTGCAAATGTTGATTTAAGAGATTATTACTGGATTTCAAGAGATCAGCTTTCTACTACAATCAGTGGAGCATCATTAATATCTCCGCATATTCGCAGTCTAACCAAGAAATTAATTGATCACGGTTCAGGAAGTATTTTGACTAATACTATTACCCAAGAAGTGAACGGGAAATTAAATGAAACAGAAGGTGAAATATTGTTGTCGCTACTTGAGAAAGAACTAATTAAGGTTCCTGAAAATGATAGCATTCATAAAGTTTTCATTGAGATGATGTCCCAAAATGTATCTGGGGTAATTGAATCTTATAGTAGAGCAATAACGAAAGCGGACAACAGTAAAATACCTTTTAGTTTGCGAAGTGAATTTACTTTAGCGGAGGGGAAAAATGGAAACGTTAAGTCTCTCTATGGCAAATTCGAAAAATCATCTCAAATTTATAAAGCATTAAATCCTAAAAAATAATGGGAACAACTCAACGAATGACACCAGGTG
>JALZAJ010000187.1 GCA_030948465.1 Bacteroidota bacterium | reverse complement strand
AAAAAGAACTGGAGCTTTTTGTTAACAATATTCCTCTTGCCGAAAAAAAAATAACTGCTGAGGTATGTGTTCATCATTTGCATTTTACCGCGGATGATTATGACACAATGGGATATTTAATAAAATGCAATCCCGCAATTAAAAAGGCCGGCAATAAATTGGCTTTGTGGGAAGCCCTTCTCGATGATCGCCTTGATGTGATTGCCACCGACCATGCGCCGCATACATTAGAAGAAAAGGATGGTCCTTATGAACATGCGCATTCCGGTTTGCCATTGGTGCAGCATTCGTTATTGCTGATGCTGGCTTATTTTAAAGAAGGAAAAATTTCTTTAGAAAAAATTGCCGAGAAAATGAGCCATGCGGTAGCTGATTGTTTTAAAATTGAAAACCGGGGATATATAAAAGAAGGATATTTTGCAGATGTGGTAGTTGTAGATCTTGCTAAAAAAAGTACTATAACAAAGGATAATCTTTTATATAAATGCGGATGGAGTCCGATGGAAGGATACACGTTTCCATCCGCCATTACTGCTACTTTTGTTAACGGGAATTGCGTTTATTCTGCTGATGAAAATTATGGTAACAGCGGTTGGGATGAATCGGTTAAAGGAAGAAGGATTTCATTTCTGCATTGAATTTTTCCTGATAAAACCCGGGAGGATCATTTTTTAAATTAACTTTTTCCAACAAGATTAAAGAATATGGAAACGGATAAAACCACTTTAGATGATCTTTCGGTCTTTCATCATGAAGAAGAATTTTCGATTTTTAATAAGCTGAATTTTACGCGGACTGTAGGAGGAAGGGAAAGATTGAAATATATTTTCAATAAGTCACTCGCCGATATTGCTTCGATACGGAATGTTCAGAAAATTTTACAACTGCTTATAAAAAATGAAGACAAATGGCCGCTCAGCATAAGCAATGGATCTGTGCTGATGATCTATAAATTTTATGAAAGCTCTATAGATCAACTTCCTTCCAGGCCTACGGTCTCGACTGCATATTTCTATAAAATCTTTCATGCACCGGATTATTCTTTGGTAAAATATTCTACCGGGCATGCTTTTGATTTTCTGAAAGGCTTGCAACAGATCATTCACATTTTTTTAAATGCAGATGCGCCGGATAATTTGAAAATATTGTTAGAGAAAATAAAAGTGAGAATGGAGAAGCAGCAACTCACTGATGTTCTGCGGAAAAAAAAATTTGGTGATCTTTCCATGGCCGAAATGCTGAGCTTCGCCGGCTTCATAAGGTATCATTACAAGCAAAATTTTTTCGAACTTATAGAAATGTATTACCAAATGGATGCCTGGTATGGTATGGCAATGGCGGTTAAGGAATTTGACCTGGTATTTCCTGAATTTTCTCCCTCTGAAGATCCGGAGTTAAAAGCAAGCGGGCTGTATCATATTTTGCTTCCGTCGCCGGTTGCTTATAGTGTTGAATTAAATCCGAAGCATAATTTTATTTTTTTAACCGGCGCTAATATGTCTGGTAAAAGCACCTATATTAAATCCATTGGAGCCGCTGTTTTTTTGGCACACATTGGCATGGGAGTGCCCGCAAAGTCTATGCAGCTATCGGTGTTCGACGGCCTGTTAAGCAATATAAATGTAGTGGACAATGTATTTAAAGGCGAAAGTTATTTTTACAATGAAGTGCAGAGGATAAAAAAAACCATTCTTAAAATAAATGATGGCAGAAAGTGGCTGATACTCATCGATGAATTATTTAAAGGAACCAATATAAAAGATGCCATGAAATGTAGCACTGTAGTGATAGAAGGCCTAATTAAAATAAAAAGTACACTTTTTATTTTATCCACTCATTTGTATGAAATAGGAGAAGAACTGGAGCAATATCCTAATATAGATTTTAAATATTTTGAGACCAGTGTAAGTGATGGCCAGCTTTTATTTAACTACCAATTGAAAGATGGGATCAGCAACGACCGCATCGGTTATTTAATATTACAAAGAGAGAAAGTGCTCGAATTACTGGAGAAGTTATGAAGGCCTGCAAGCGGTGTTCTTACAGAAGCGTGTTATATATGATCTTTGGCTCACAACCTCAATATTGGTTTTATCGGTTTGATAACCATCAGTAAAAGTTTCATGAATGCAACGACTTCTATTTGATATGCCTGGCATCGGTTGTTATTATATTTTATGCTTAGCCTTATAAAATATTTTTTCTCTAATTTCAGCCCATGTTAGTCAAAACTTTTGGGAGTGCTGTTTATGGAGTGGAGGCGATTACAATAACTGTGGAGGTGAATGTAAGCAGTGGGAGATTTACATCAATAGTTGGGCTTGCCGATAATGCAGTAAAGGAAAGCCTGGAGCGAATGGAAAGCGCCATAAAAGCAAATGGCTATCATTTTCCAAGAACAAAAGTGGTCGTGAATTTAGCTCCTGCAGATATTAAGAAAAGCGGGACCGCATTTGATTTACCCATTGCGCTTGGCACATTAGGCGCCAGCGAGCAATTGGAAAATGCAGAGAAACTTACCGATTACGTTATAATGGGCGAGCTCAGTTTAGACGGCACCGTCAGACCCATAAAAGGGGCATTGCCCATTGCCATACAGGCACGTAAAGAAAACTTTAAAGGGCTTATTGTTCCCAAAGAAAATGCAAGGGAAGCGGCCATGGTAAATAATTTAAAAGTTTACGGAGTGGGTCACATCAATGAAGTCATCGATTTCTTTATTGATGAAAATTCTATAAAACCAACTGTTGTAAATACCCGTGAAGAATTTGCCAATGCACAAAGCGATTTTGAAATTGATTTTTGTGATGTGAAAGGACAGGAGAATATAAAACGGGCTTTGGAAATCGCGGCAGCAGGCGGACACAATGCCATTTTGATCGGACCGCCCGGTGCGGGCAAAACCATGCTGGCAAAGCGTTTGCCTACCATTCTTCCGCCTCTTACTTTATTAGAAGCGTTAGAAACTACCAAAATACATAGCGTAGCGGGAAAGCTTCCTGAAAATGCAACGCTGATTTCCCGGCGCCCCTTTCGTTCTCCGCATCATACCATTTCTGATGCAGGCCTGGTTGGTGGCGGTGGTATTCCTCAACCAGGAGAAATTTCATTGGCACATAACGGAGTGTTGTTCTTAGATGAATTGCCTGAATTTAAAAGAACGGTTTTGGAAGTGATGCGACAGCCGATGGAAGAAAGAAAAATTATTATTTCCAGGGCAAAAATTGCACTGGAATTTCCTGCCAGCTTCATGCTAATTGCTTCCATGAATCCCTGCCCTTGCGGCTATTATAATCATCCTGATAAAGAATGTACCTGCCCGCCGGGAGCAGTTCAAAAATATCTGAACAAGATTTCCGGGCCATTATTGGATCGCATCGATCTGCATGTAGAAGTAACTCCTGTTGCGTTTACGGAGTTATCATCGACACAAAATTTTGAAAAAAGCGAATGCATACGGGAACGAGTTATTAAAGCAACCCAACGACAGGCAGAGCGTTTCAAAGACAATCCCGGCGTTTATACGAATGCGCAGATGAGCAGCAAAATGCTTAAAGAAATTTGTGTGATAACGCAGGTTGGTTCCAATCTTTTAAAAATTGCCATGGAGCGTTTAAATCTTTCCGCACGTGCTTATGACAGAATTTTAAAAGTAAGCAGAACCATAGCCGATCTTGCCGGCAGCGATGATATAAAACCCGAGCATCTTGCCGAGGCAATACAATACAGAAGCCTTGACAGAGAAGGCTGGGCGGGGTAGAGCGACCCCTGGCCCCTGAAAGGGAACAAAATTGTGAAATTAAAATCACAAATTAAAAATTTAAATTTACAGGGTCAATTTATATAACTATGGCAACGATTGATCAAACCTTAGAGGCAATTATGCAAATGGATTTTTCATCCAGAGAAATATTGCTTGAAATACTGCAAAAGCGACAAATTGAAGAAAGGCGTAAGGGAATTGCCCTGAATGGAAAAAAAGCCAAAGCGGATTATGCATCCGAAAAGATTGTGCCTGCCAAAGCAACAGATGTCATTCGTTCTTTGGGAAACAATAATCAATGAATCAACGAAAACTTGTATTATCGAAATCGTTTGCGAAATCTTACAGAAAGTTTATCGCAAAAAAGCCGCCGCTAATACCTTTGATTGACAAAGCATTATTAAAATTAGAGGAAGATGCGTTTGCTCCCGGCTTAAAAACTCATAAATTAAGCGGTAATCTGTATGGATATTTCGCTTGTTCCTGTGGTTATGATTGCAGAATAGTTTTTTCTATTGTACAAGATGATAAAGCTAAAGCCGAATTCATTCTTCTTATCGATATCGGTACGCACGAGGAAGTGTATTAATTTCCAAATTCATATTTTTCCTGATTTTTTTAAGCATTGAAAACTGTAATCTTTTGGTTACGACTAAGGCACCAAATTAATGATGAGCCAGGCATTTATAGGTATTCGTCGAATATAGTTAAACCTGTCTAACATGCATTGTTCTGTAACGAGCGTCCAAAAATAGGATGCAATTCTAAAAAACTTATTTATCCGGAATAAGCTTTTAGAAACCTTTAAACTTTCCAAAAGTTGCGGGAAGGGATTTAAATTTGCTCCATGAAATTATTAATACAATATTTAAAGCCGTATAAATGGCTGGTCGTTTTGTGCCTATTTATGGCGGCGAT
>JALZAJ010000146.1 GCA_030948465.1 Bacteroidota bacterium | reverse complement strand
ATGTGCCACAATCTCTGCCAGCTCTGCATTTACAAATTGGGTGTACCATCCAGTACCCACTTTGGTATAATGGCTTGCATGGCTCATCTCATGGTAAATGGTTTCTTTAAGCCAATCCGACGTGAATCCCGCTAAATTTGTATGGTAGTCTATTGCCATATCTACATTCACACGTGCAAAAACAGCAGCTAATTTTTCAATTCCGATAAAATTGGGGACTAATAAACCGATTAGAAAAGTATTAATAAATGAAGAGGGTAAATCTCTTAGAAATCTTTTATGAAACAAGGGAGTGGATGCTGACCCTTCGAATGTACCCCAGTTCGTAATATAAATATTCATGGCGGTAGGCGCTGTTGAAAAACTAAATTGCGCCGAGTAATCTCTATGTTCCTGCACAGCATTGTGCGTAGTAGCACCGGCCCAATACCTGTTTCCTTTTGAATTTACCGGGCCGTTTTGGGTATTTATAAAAATAATATTTGCTTTGTTTACGTCATATATTCCAAGCGTTCTTTTAATCGGAAACAGCATTTGCCAAATCATTAGACCTCTTATACCATAAATATTGGCATCAGAGTTTTTAAATTTTTCAATCACCTTTACTTTATGTTTAAAGTGTTTGGTAAAAATAAAATGCCCATAGTTATCAGTAAAGACTCTTTCGATCTTAAACCATCTTTTGGCAACTACTCTCGCTTTCCGAAGCCCTATATCCCTACTTAAATTTGTATCATGTACAAAAATATTCCCCGCAGGTATTGCAGCATCCGGCGACGGTGGTGGCGGGTTTCCTCCACAATTACCCTGCGGCACACATTGCCTGGTTATAGGATCCCATACATAGCAAGGATCGCAATCGGAAGCCACGTTGGGTTGTATGCCGCCACTTTTTCCTGAAGGGCCATTACCGCCATTGAGGCTGTCCTGTAACGAAGCAAGCCGCTCTGCCTCCGTTTCCACGGCAGTATAGCTATCACCCGGTATATGAATCTGTGCAAGAATCTCGTACGTAATGCCCGAAGGAAATATAAAATTGGGCGGCAGTACGGCATATTGCCAGGTAGGTAAAGAATCAGGTATCGCGGGATCCTGGTAGTAATCCCCTTCGTACGTTACTACGTAATCCACGGGTGTATCGAATAGCTCCAGGCCTTGTGCATCGAGTGTTGAATCAAGGGTTGCTAATTGATCAACGGTAGTTGGCCTAAAGCGTACATACTTGTTAGTTATAGTGGCCAGGCTGCTGCTAAGGCCCAGGTTAGTATATGCCTGCTGCATATTGGGTATTAGATAGGGATTGGTAAGCTGTACACCGAGGGTTGTAATCCTTTCAATGGAATCACCATCTTGCGGTATAAAGTCAGCAGACGTAAGTTGCGCTTTTGAATAACCAGGCAGCAGTGCTTTGTCCGTCTCAAAAGTTCTGTCTTTTTTTAGATCCATTTTAGTACAGGAAAATAAGGTCACTAAAATGAAAATCAGAAGGGGGGGGGTAATTTACAAGGATCTTTTTCATAACGGTTAGTAGAGTGGTTGAGAGAGGTTAGTTGAGTGGTTGAGAGACTAAATATAGGGATCATTATTCATAACATAGGGGGGTGTTTTCACCCTTTTTTGAAAAAGGGGCAAAACTTTTTTTTAATAGCTAAAAAGAAACTATCATTTCCTTACCCCGCCACAGGAATATTTTCAAAGCCCGAACCTCCTTCTCCCATCGCTGCTGCTTTCATTTTATTGGCTGTTTCGGGACCTACATATATTTCAATCCTTCTTTCTACAAAATAAATTACAGGTGTCAATATAAGCGCCATAAAAAATTTATAGAAATAGTTCATAATGCCGACGGCCAAAATTAATTGCCAGGTAAATATTCCACTGAATGCTATGAACAAAACAATGTAGCTGTCAACAAGCTGTGAAACCAGTGTAGAACCTGTTGCCCGCAGCCAAAGATGCTTATGGCCTGTTATCTTTTTTATTTTATGAAATACGGTAACGTCCACCACCTGGCTTACTAAAAAGGCGACAATGCTGCCGATAATGATGCGCATATTTTGGCCAAAAATTGCATTGAACGAAGTTTGAATATTTTCAACGCCCTGCGCCTTACTGCTGTTGAGCCATACCTGCGCAGGCGGCATGGCTATCGCAACAAAATACATTAAGAATGCATAAGCGATAAGCACCACCGCGGTAATAGAAATTCTGCGAACAGCACGCGGCCCATAGTATTCATTTATAATGTCAGTGATCACAAACTCAAGCGGCCATAAGATAACGCCGCAGGTAAGTGTAAAGGCAAGGCCGCTTTGGCCAAAAAGCGTAAAGTTTGCAGGCTTCAATCCCAGCAGTCCTTCCAGGGAAAAAAGTTTGGTGCCGATGGCTTCCGCAATCAATGCGTTCGCCACAAAAAAAGATGAGAACGCAACAAATAATTTGGTAGGTCTGTCACTTAAAATTTTATGTATCATGATGATTATTATTTTCTAAAAAAGAAATACCAGGTTTGAAAAATGAAGAAAAGGACGTTGATGAGTACCAGCCATTTTGGAAGTAGCCGCCGTTTACCCATCAAAATAATGATGACATAAACTATGCACATAAGCAGGTTAATAATAATGGCTAATACCCCAAGAGTAATGATAACATCCTTAAGATAGGGGACGGCCACAACGGTGTCGCGTGGCTGTACTACCGGCTTTTTCGCTTCCAGCATGCTAAAGAATATAAATAATAAAAAGGCGACATTGCAAATGATCGCAAAACGTGAAAAGAAGGAAATAACTTTCATGAAAAATACAGGGTTGAATTATTCACGACAAAATAATATTATTTTGTCGGGATTAAAGTTTTTGATAATGGCAAATGTGTTAAGCTTAGTTCCTTATAGAATTTTCCCGGCAAAATTTGGCGGACAAAAATGCATCGCACATTTTAATGAATACTTCTCCGAATATCATTCTTTGTATTGCATAACCGTCGAAGAAAATAAACCCTCTTTTGCTTCTTATGAAGTGATCAATACGCTTGGTAACAGCAGGCTTCGCTATATCAATATTTTTTATTTTGGCCGCATAAAAAAAATTATACGGGAAAACAACATTTCGCATATTATAATAGAACACCCTTACTTTGGGTGGCTTGCCTTGCTGTTGAAACGTTTTTGTAAAGTAAAGCTTATAGTTCACTCCCATAATATTGAAGCGGAAAGGTTTAAAACGATTGGCAAATGGTGGTGGAAGCTCTTATGGTATTACGAGAGATTCGTGCACCGGCATGCAGATTTTACCTTTTGCATTACAGAAGAAGACCGGCAGTATTTTTTAAAGCAATATTCTATTGCTCCTGAAAAAATTTCACTGATCACGTACGGAATTCCATGGAATAGTTTGCCGCCAGTTGAAGATCATGCAGAGGCAAAAAGCCGGCTGCTAAAAAAATATTCATTAGCGCCCGGAACCGTTTTTTATTTATTCAATGGTGCATTTGATTATAAGCCCAATCTCGATGCTCTTGAAAATATCCTGGAAAGAATTAATCCTTTATTGATTGAATCAGATATTAATTATAAAATATTTATTTGTGGAAAAAACCTGCCTGTAAAAATGAATGAGTTAAAAGAATATGCTGAAAGAGATGTCATTTATGCCGGCTTTGTCGAGGACATCAGTCTTTATTTTAAGGCCGCGGATATTTTTATAAATCCCGTTACGGATGGCGGGGGAATAAAGACCAAGCTGGTTGAAGCGCTTGGCTACAACCTTACTGCGGTTTCCACCAAAAACGGCGCAACAGGAGTAGATGAAAAAATATGCAACGGCAAATTAATATTGTGTGAAAACAACGACTGGCAGGCCTTTGCAGATAAAATGCTTGAGGCGACCGATTACGGACAGTCAGTGCCTCCTGAATTTTTTAATCATTTTTACTGGGACAATATTGCGGAGAAAGCCAGTTTGATTGTTTTGGAAATGGAAAATTGAAAATTGAAAATTGAAAATGAAAAAAGCAGGTTTAAATTTTGGTTAATAATCAATCAAAATGGAAAATTGAAAATTGAAAATTGAAAATGAAAAATGCAGTTTTAAATTTTGGTTAATAATCAATCCTCAATTCCTTCCTTTTAACATAGGAACGAAAGAAAAATTTGAAAAGCTCTCCTCCTCATAATTATCCTCATCTATTTTAGTGATGCGCATCATTTTTTGGATACCATCATCTTCAAGCGGCAACACCATTTTTCCACCGGGTTTTAATTGTTCTAATAACCTTGGAGGTATAAAAGGAGCGGCGGCAGTTATAAGAATTTTATCAAATAGTGCAAACGTGGGCAATCCTTCAAAACCGTCTCCATAGAAAAATTTAATGTTGGGATATTTTGATTTAAAAATAAAATTTCTATTTAGCTCAAATAATTTTTTTTGACGCTCAATGGTAAACACAATGCCGCCAAGCTCTGCCAGAACAGCAGCCTGGTATGCGCTGCCGGTTCCTATTTCCAAAATTTTTTCATAAGATTTTACTTCCAGAAGCTGGGTTTGATAAGCAACGGTATAAGGCTGGGAAATCGTTTGGCCTGCGCCTATGGGAAAGGCGCGGTCTTCATAAGCGATATGATCAAGGGCGGTATCCAAAAAAAAATGGCGCGGGATATTCATCATAGCCTCCAGCACATCTTCATGGGTGATACCTTTTTGTCTGATAGTTTCGATCAGCTTTTTTCTCAGCCCTTTATGCCTGTACGTATCGTTAAATTCCCGCATGACTGCAATATAAAAAAAACCCGATGTAACAATATGGTTTAGTTTAAAAACCACGAAATAAAGGCATGCCTTTTGCGTTATCATGCGCTATGAAAAAAACACTTCTTTTACCAGCACTTGCTTTACTTATTATTTTAGCGGCCTGCCACAGCAACAAGGAAAAAAATACCGGTTCTTCATCATCTTCCAAAGAAAAAAAGATAAGCAAAAGAGATTATAGTATCACCAAAGCAAATTCTTACAACGATCTTTTTCTGGACAGCATGGAGGTTGAAAATTTTATTTCAAAAAATACGATTGCTGACTCAACGGCCAGGCGTATCCGCAGTTTTTATAATACGCGTAATTACGAATTTGCGTGGTTTTCTTCCACAGGTTTCACTGAGCAGGCGTTGGGTTTTTGGAGCCTTAAAAATTATTCCGGCGATACGGCCACTAAAAGTAAGCAGCTTCAAAAAACGATGGATGATCTTTTGACCGATGAAGATCTTACCGTAAGCAGCGCTGATAAAACCATAATAAATACAGAGCTTCAGCTTACTGAAAACCTTATTGAATATACGCGGAACAACTACGGGAAAGGATATGTAAAAAGAAAAGAAATGGAGCGGTTTGTTCCGTTTAAAAAAGTGGATCCTGTCTATCTCGCCGATTCTCTTCTTAATAAAAAACATAATGATGATAAATATTTTTCTGATGTAAATAATTCATACAAATTGCTTTCAGATCAATTAAAAAAATATGTAGCTATAGCGAAAAATGGCGGCTGGCCGGCGGTAGGTGAGGATGCAAAGAAATTTAAATTTGGAATGGCTTCGCCTGAAATAGGGAATATGAAAAAAATGCTGGCGATCACAGGCGATCTTCCTCAAAATGATACGACCAATATCTTCAATGAAAATTTAAAAACGGGAATTAAAAATTATGAAAAACGGTTCGGTTATACAGCCGACGGAATAGTTTCTTCCCGTCTTTTAAATGATATGAATGTACCTGCCGTTGATAGAGTAAAGCAACTGCTTATTAATATGAACCGCATGCGCTGGATGCCGCAGGAGCCGGCTGGTAACTTGATTGTCGTGAATATTCCCGAATTTATTTTACACATGTACGATGGCAAAAACAAAGTTTTCGATATGGCAGTGGTAGTAGGTAAAGACGGCCATAATACAACGATCTTTTCTGACAAGCTTACCACTATTGTATTCAGCCCTTATTGGAATATACCATCAAGCATCGTAAAAAAAGAAATTCTCCCTTCAATCGCAAAAAATGCCAGTTACCTGGAGAGCCACAATATGGAGATCACGGGAGGAAGTGAGTCACTGCCGGTGATAAGGCAAAAGCCGGGTGGGGACAATTCTTTGGGTAAAGTAAAATTTTTATTTCCCAATAGTTTTAATATTTATTTTCATGATACACCTGCCAAAAGCCTTTTTAATAAAGATGTACGTGCTTACAGTCATGGATGCATCCGCCTGAGTGATCCGGAAAAATTAGCCAACTATCTTTTAAAAGATGATCCTAAATGGACACCGGATAAAATAACGGAAGCGATGAACAGGGATACGGAACAGTTTGTTGCGGTGAAGCATCCTGTGCCTGTTTTTATTACTTATTATACAGCGTGGGTCGATGATAATGGCGTTCTTAATTTTCGCAATGATATTTACGGGCACGATAAAGAGATCGATCAAAAGATGTTTGACAAACCTTCGTTGGCTCCGGCGGGCGACTTGACCAAGTTATAATCTCCTGAACTTAAAAAATTATTGTGCGGATCGTCAGGCAGCAGAGGATTGTCGTCCCATTTTGTCTATGGCATCTTTATGCAGCAGAATTCTTATAAGTTGTATGACGGCTGTTATAGCGAATATGCCGCCGATCACCCAGTTTAAAATGCTTTGATTGGTGTTGAGCTTTTCAACAATATATTTTCCACCAAAAATAAAAACACAATTACCCATTAATGTTCCCAGGCCTATACCCACAATGTATAAATTGTAAAAAGAATTTTTTGGCTGTAAAATTTTTTTTGAGAATAGCACCGTACTCCATCCAAACCAAAATGGAATTTGCATGGGACTTATAGCGCTTAACATTACACCGAGAACAAAACGGTGAATGTTATTATTGAGCAATACATTTTTTGCGTGATGCTCATGGGTGGCCGCTATAAAACTGCCGGCTGCCAGCGCCAGCACGATGCCCAGCGTTATCCATTCCATCCATTTCAATAATTTTTTTTGCTTCCGTATCCAGTTGATCCCAACCAGGGAAATACGCACATAGATCATCTCAGTCAGCAGCGAGCCCAGGGAAAAATAGATCGCATTCATTACATTTTCCTGAACGCTTATTTGCATAGCGGCAACGTTTAAAGTGCCCAGTGGAAGCGAGCCGAGAAAACTGACGATCATTCCCCAAAAAAAAACTTTTGCAAGCCCCATAGTCTGTCATTAACCTTTTTTTGCCAACACCGATAAAGATACGTTTACCGTATTACTTAACACGGCGCTGTTATCACCCACGCCATAATCAAGCCTGTTAATTTCAAATTCCCCGGTAAACAACCAGGTATCATTTATCTTTTCGGCCTTAAAAGGGAAGACTATTGTTTTGGTAATGCCATGCATGGTAAGTGTGCCCGTAAAATAATAGTATCCATCCCCAGTTTTATTCGTCTTGTCAATTTTTGTTGAAGTGATCGTGATGTCAGGAAATTTTTCTGCATCGAAATATTCAGCGCTTTTTAAATGATTGTCGCGGCTGTGGTTATCGGTATCAACCGTAGAGGCATCCACACTTACATTGAAGCGGCATGCAGCAAGGTCGGAGGTAAAAAAAAATATTTCGCCTTTGAGGCCGGTTAGTTCGCCGCCGGTTTTTATGCCAAAATTTTTTATAGTGAAATGAACTTTGCTTCCGGCATCACCGGGAAGATATCTCTGGGCAGAAATAGAAATAGTTGAGGTGATAAAAAGAACAAAGGGAAGAATAAATTTCAGCATGTAATTTTATTTTAAAAGGTAAGTTGATCAATATTTACGGAATTATTTTATCAGCTTCCTTAATTAATTTATAATGTTTTTTTGTGGCCATTCTAAATTGAATGCCTTTTAGCAAAGGCCAGTAATCGATCCCGTTTTTATAGTTATACCTGCATATCTGATAAAGAATTTTCCAGTGTTTTAGAATTTCTTTCCATGCATTTGCAAGCGTGTAACCGGTATCATAAAAGTGATTGGGCTCAGCGCCACAACCATTATATTCCAGGATCACGAAATTTTTTCCCTCTTTTAATTCTTCTAATGAATTACACATAATATCATAACGACCGTAAAAAAAATCATTAGCATGGCTTAACGCATCCAATAACCTGACGAGCCTTTCATCGATTTCATTTTTAAGATCGATAAAGCTGGCGCCTCGGTTGTGGTTAGCTGCATAGCTTAACATATATTTTTCATTTGCCGGTAAAATTGCGGCCAGATTTTTCTTGTGCTTTGTCAGCAGTTCCTTCTGTAATTTTTTTGATTTAGGATTCATTAAAATAAGATCCTTAAGAGTGTGGCATCCATCGCCGGTTACCTGCAAAGGTACTTTTTGCAAAAAGCCTGAGATCGTTCCTGAAGATTCTTTTGGGTGCCGGTAGTAAAACAGGCTTACCTCCAAAGGATAATTAATCAGTTCCTGGATAAAATATTCCACCGGTACTTTTTCATGATAATTTTTTAGCTGATCTTTTGTATCAATTTTTCTGAACAATATTCCCTGGCCGCCAACTTCCGGCTTCACAATAAGAGGAAAATGAATCTTGTTATTAGTTATGTTTTTTAATACATCCTGAAAATCCTGGCTGGGCTGTACATTGAAAAAAGGGGGGCATAAAGGAGGCGGAAGAAGGTCGTGCATTTCCTTTTTTGGCTCACCCTCCATCCCGCCGAAAGTAAGGCGGGGATTACTCGGCGTAAAAAACCACACAGCCCCGGAACGTATCACATACCATAACCATACCGGCGCGATAGGAGCATATAAAATTTTGAATGGCCACTGCTCCCAGTTTTTTATTTTTTGTATCAAATAAATAATTTCTTAAATGTCACAAAAATAAGTCTTAAACCTTCCTGCTGCTAACAATCATCAAAATTGTTTGTTGTATTTTAGCTCCCTTAATTCAACGAGATGCGGGTACCTGTTATGGCGGAAATGATGCTGGAAAATAAGACACCGGAAATTTTATTTTGGGTAGGATGTGCCGGCAGCTTTGATCAGAGAGCGCAAAAAATAACTAAAGCTTTTGCCGCTATTCTTGATAACATAAAAATAAGCTATGCCATTCTTGGAAAAGAGGAAATGTGTACAGGCGACCCCGCCAGGCGTGCAGGAAACGAATTTATGTTTCAGATGATGGCTTACCAGAACATACAGGTTCTTGATGGTTATGGTATAAAAAAAATTGTTACTGCCTGCCCGCATTGTTTTAATATTTTTAAAAATGAATACCCTGACCTGGGGGGCAATTATGAAGTGATCCATCATTCAACCTTTTTGCAGCAACTGATAGATGATGGCAAAATAAAAATGAAAGAACAGGGAAATTTTAAAGGGAAAAAAATTACGTATCACGATAGCTGTTATCTTGGCCGGGCCAATAATATTTACGAAGCGCCAAGAAAAGTTTTGGAATCTCTCGATATAGAATTGGTGGAAATGAAACGTTGTAAAAGTAACGGCTTATGCTGTGGCGCCGGAGGCGCCCAAATGTTTAAGGAAGAGGAAAAAGGAGATATTCGAATTAATAGTGAAAGAACGAAAGAAGCTCTCGAAACCGGCGCTAACATTATCGCTGCTGCCTGCCCTTTTTGCAATACCATGCTCACAGATGGCGTGAAGTTCAATGAAAAAGAAGAGACAGTGCAGGTGTTGGATATCGCCGAAATTATTGCTGAAGAAATGGAATGAAGGCAGGTAGTAGGTAGCAAGTAGCAAGTAGCAAGTAGCAGGTATTGAGTAGCAAGTAGCAAGTATTGAGTAGCAAGTATCGAGTATCGAGTATCAAGTATCAAGTAGCAAGGATCAAGTATCCACCATCAAGCATCAACAATGACTGAAGAAAAAAGCCTGAATTTTCTTGAAGAAATAGTAGAAGATGATCTCAGGGACGGAAAATATGAAACCATTCTCACCCGGTTTCCTCCTGAGCCGAACGGGTACCTGCACATCGGCCATGCAAAAAGTATTTGCCTCAATTTTGGGCTTGCGCAAAAATATAACGGCGCAACCAATCTTCGCTTTGATGATACAAATCCTGAAACAGAAGAGACAGAATATGTTGACAGTATCAAGAACGATGTGAAGTGGCTTGGCTTCAATTGGGTGAATGAATTTTATACCAGCGATTATTTTGAGGAATTATACAACCTTGCTGTAAAGCTTATCCGTAAAGGACTCGCTTATGTGGACGACAGCAATCCTGAGAAAATTGCGGCTGACAAAGGCACTCCCACCGAACCGGGTAAAGAAAATGAATACAGGAACAGGAGAGTCGAAGAGAACCTCTTTCTTTTTGAACAAATGAGAAATGGACAATTTAAAGATGGAGAAAAAGTATTGCGGGCAAAAATTGATATGACGTCTCCAAACATGCACATGCGTGACCCGATCATGTATCGCATCAAGCACGCCCATCACCATCGCACAGGAGACAAATGGTGCATCTATCCCATGTATGATTTTGGGCACGGACAGAGTGATAGCATCGAACATATCACGCACAGCATCTGCACGCTGGAATTTATTCCGCATCGTCCTTTATATGACTGGTTCATAGAAAATCTTGAAATATTTCCCTCACGGCAATATGAATTTGCCCGGCTTAACATGACCTATACGGTGATGAGTAAACGCAGATTGCTGCAATTAGTGAACGAAGGTTTTGTATCGGGCTGGGACGATCCCCGTATGCCTACCATATCGGCTTTCAGAAGGAAGGGTTATACCGCATCAAGTATCAGGACTTTCTGCGATAAAATTGGTGTCGCCAGGCGCGACAACCTGATAGATATAAGCCTGCTTGATTTTTGTATAAGAGAGGAATTAAACGAAAAGGCGCACCGGGTAATGGCGGTTTTACATCCGCTCAAATTAATAATTGATAATTACGACGAAAATAAAACCGAAGAGTTAACCACTGAAAATTTGCCCAACGATCCATCCAATAGCCGGCTCGTCCCTTTTTCAAAAGAGTTATGGATCGAAAGAGAAGACTTTATGGAAGCGCCCGTAAAAAAATGGTTTCGTCTTGCTCCCGGCGCTATGGTACGGTTGAAAAGCGCTTATATAGTACGATGCGACAGTTTTGAAAAAGATGAAGCAGGAAATATTACGGCTATCCGCTGCCGTTATATTCCTGAAAGTAAAAGCGGGCACGATACCAGCGGGCTAAAAGTAAAAGGAACCATTCACTGGGTAAGCGTGAAACACGC
>JALZAJ010000099.1 GCA_030948465.1 Bacteroidota bacterium | reverse complement strand
AAAGAAGATATAATTTCTTTCCTCGATGGTAAAAGTGTGAGCTGGAAAGATTATGGCACATTTTCAGAAGAATCAGTTGACTATCCTGATTTTGCGCACCCGGTGGCCAATGCAGTAGAGAACGGGGAAGCCAGTTTTGGCATTCTAATTTGCGGCAGTGCTAATGGGGTTGCCATTACCGCAAATAAACACCAGGGCATAAGAGCAGCGGTTTGCTGGGAAGAAGAAATTGCAGAACTTGCCCGGAAGCACAATAATGCCAATGTGATTTGTATTCCTGGCCGGTTTGTAAGAGAAGGACTTGTTGAAGAAATGATTGAACGCTTTATGCACACTGAATTTGAAGGAGGCCGTCATCAAAGCAGGGTAAATAAAATTGCCTGCTCCGCACATTTGGTTTAAAATAAATCCAATAGCTAAAACTTTATATCTGCAATCCATTGCAAAGCATCCTCTATGAAAAACTATATTCCCGCACTTCTTTTCCTAATTATTTTTCCCGGATACTTATTTTGTCAGACTGATCCTGCTCTAAAATATGCCGAAACCATCACGCAAGCCGCATTAAAAAAACAACTTACTATTGTTGCTTCCGCGGAAATGGAAGGAAGAGAAACAGGAACGGAAGGACAACGAAAAGCAGCCGATTATATTCAAAACCAGTTTAAAGATTTTGGTTTGCAGCCGCCTTCATCTTTACAGGGATATCTCCAATATTATCCTTTGCGAAAAGACACACTTATTCCCCGCTTATTAAAAATTGGAAAGGAGAAATATACATTTGGTAAAGACTACATCGTTAATGCGGGTTCGGGCGATAATGATGAATTTAAATCCCGTCAAATTGTTTTTGCTGGATATGGTATTTCAGATAAAAATTATGATGATTATTCCGGTAAAGATGTAAAAGGAAAAGTAGTAATCATATTTTCGGGCGAACCTAAAGTTGATGGCAAGTTTTTAATAAGCGAAACTGAAAAACCCTCTGCGTGGAGCTCATACAATATTTCAAAAAAAGCGATTCTCGCCGGGCAAAAAGGAGCCGTTGCGCTCTTGCTCATAAATACAAACCTGGATACATTTCCGGCAAGGCTGACCAGCAATTCAAGAATATCCAACCTCCATTTAGCAAGGCCTGGAAATATTAGCGATGAAAAAGTTCCTGTTATACAAATTACACCGGCAGTCGCAAAAAAAGTTTTTGGCATACAGGAAAGCGCCGGCATCCTTAACAAAGCAGGTTCCTATCTTCCATTGAATGAAATTGTATTTAATAAGAAGTTAAAAACAATATTAGATTACAAAAAAATTACAATAGCTGCTGAAGCAAGTAATGTTATAGGTTATATAGAAGGAAGTGACAAAAAAAATGAATACGTATTTCTTACGGCGCATTACGACCACCTGGGTAAAAGAGGAAATGATATTTACTACGGTGCGGATGACGACGGGAGCGGAACAGTAGGTGTAATTGAAATGGCTGAAGCATTTGCAAGGGCAAAACAAGATGGATTCGGCCCAAGAAGAAGCATTGTTTTTATGACGGTTAGCGGTGAAGAAAAAGGTTTGTTAGGATCAGAATATTATTCTGACCACCCGGTGTTTCCTTTAGCAAATACCACGGTAGATCTTAATACAGATATGGTAGGACGCATAGATCCGGGACGGAAAATTGGGGACAGTACTAACTATGTGTATGTAATAGGTGATGACAAATTAAGCACGGATCTTAAGCCGATAAGCACTTCGGTAAATAATCAATATACCCGGCTGGAGCTTGATTATAAATTTAATGATCCCGCTGATCCTGATAGAATTTATTATCGCAGTGATCATTATAATTTTGCAAAAAAAGGAGTGCCTATTATTTTCTTTTTCGATGGTATTCACAAAGATTATCACAGGCCAACCGATACAGTTGATAAAATAAATTTTGACCTTATGGAAAAAAGAGTGCGATTTATTTTTTTAACTGCATGGAATATTGCCAATAAAGATCTCATGTTGAAAAGAGATTTGACTTTGCCGGATGAATCACGTAATTAGGAATTCGTTTAATAATTTATCTCCCAACTTCAGGAATAGCGGGTAAACTTTCATTGCCGGTTTCATTAACTGATTGTACTGCAAAAAAATAATTGTCTTTAGAATAAGGCAAAATAATTTTAGTATCGGCTGTAAATAATTTCGTTTCCCAAACAGGGCTCGTTGTTTCTCTTATCAAAACATAATAGCCTTTTTCCCTTCCTGAATTTGAGCGCTTCCAATTGAGTGATGTTGTATTCGACAACCGGGTTACTTCAATTTTTACTTCCTGGGGAATTGACGGTGCCTTTGCCAAATTTGCAAGATTCGATAAATTAAGGGCTGTATTTTTTCTTAAATATTCATAGTCAATATGTTCTGGCAAATCGCCGTAATGAATGCCATTTTCCACCCGGACATCCTGGTGCTGCCGGGTATAGTTTTCATTCATTTCAGTGATCCTTACAGCCGCAAATCCCTGTTCTACGTAAGGCGTATGATCACCGCCTCTTAAAAAACGATCGTTTCTATAGATCATCACCACTTCCAGGTGATCAACATACCGCTCGCCAATTTCCTTTATATAACGGGCAAGCTCACGCGATTTTCCATCATTTTCCAAACCTAATGCACGAATTTTCGCCGCGCTTTTTTCAGTTTCATAAGCCGGCAATCCTTCACTAAAAACACGCACTCTCGTATTGTCAATTATGTTTGTTTCATTACTGTTATTGCTTCCCATAATATCATTATTTAATACGGCTTCAATATTCCAGTTTTGGTTTTTAGCTTTATTTGCCATGTAAGTTGAACCCAGCAATCCTTGCTCTTCGCCGCTCACCGCTACAAAAATCAGGGTAGCAGGGAACGAATGTTTACTCATAATTCTTGCGCACTCAAGTACCGCCGATGTACCACTTCCGTCATCATCGGCGCCGGGCGCATCTCCTGTTCTGTCCATGACGTTGGTTCGCATGTTATCAAGATGGCCGCTAATTATAAAAATTCTCGGGTCGTTAGGATCGGTTCCTTTTAGCGTTGCCATTACATTTCCCAAAATTAAGGGAGCGTCCACTCTTTTGCCATTCGGCTGTAACGTTGTGGTATCAATAATCGCCTGCAGCCTCCCCGAAGAATTTTTAGCAAACTCGTTAAATTTTTTTAACACCCAATTCCTCGCAGCGCCGATACCACGTTTCGCATCAGCCTGTGTACTCAATGTATTCCTGGTGCCAAAAGCAACCAGGGTATTTATATAAGATTGAAGTGAATCCGGTGAAACTTCATTAATCATTTGCGAAATTTCAGGATCGCGGATAATAACTGTTTGAGCATAAGCCCTGTTGATTAAAACAAGCAGTACGAGTAAACATATTTTTTTCATGCGGTAAGTTGAGATTAAATATACTTAAAACTTTTTTTGAACAAACCATTAAAAAGCAGATAAAAAAATTCAATTTAGACTAAACTAAAAATGCCGGCCGGTAATATTTCCTTAAATTAGGAGCTATCTGAATTGTCATTTTAATTAATTAGTTATGAAAAAAATAAGACTATACTTTTTTGTTTTCTTAAACTTTTCTTCGGCCTTCATTTTTGCGCAGCAAAAAAATGATAGTGCCATTATTTCATCTATCATCGCGGAAGCGACCCAAAATTCACAATTAGAAAAATTGGGACATGAACTGTTTGACGAAATTGGCCCCCGCCTGGTAGGAAGCCCTAAAATGCAGCAGGCGCATGATTGGGCTGTTTCAAAATATAAAGAGTGGGGAATACCCGCTCGTAATGAAAAGTGGGGCCAATGGCGCGGCTGGGAAAGAGGAATTACTCATATAGATATGGTCTCGCCCTGGGTAAAATCTTTAGAAGGAACTCAGCTTGCGTGGTGCCCTTCAACTAAAGGCAAAACCATAACTGCCGAATTGATAATACTTCCATACTTCGAAGATTCTTTAGCTTTTCAAAAATGGCTGCCTGCCGTGAAAGGCAAGTTTGTAATGATCTCAATGAACCAGCCAACCGGTCGCCCCGACTATAACTGGGAGGAATTTGGAACAAAACAATCTGTACAAAAAATGAAAACAAGCCGCGATTCTTCGGAGGCACAATGGCGAAAAAGAATTTCCAATACCGGCTACAGCGCGAGAACATTACCGCCGGTTCTTGAAAATGCCGGAGCGCTTGGGGTAGTCACTAATTATTGGTCAAAAGGCTTTGGAGTTGATAAAATCTTTGGCGCTTACACTTCTAAGATACCAACGGTAGATATTGCTTTGGAAGATTACGGCTTACTTTACCGGCTTGCAGAAAATGGCTCCGCGCCCAAAATAAGCATTCTTGCAGACTCGAAAGAAACAGGAATGCAACCGACATTCAATACAATTGCAGAAATAAAAGGAACGGAAAAGCCCAATGAATATGTAGTGCTATCCGCTCACTTTGATTCGTGGGATGGTGGCACCGGTGCAACGGATAATGGCACTGGTACAATTACTATGATGGAAACGATCAGGATTTTGAAAAAAGTATATCCTAATCCTAAAAGAACAATTTTAATCGGGAACTGGGGAAGTGAAGAGCAAGGGCTTAACGGCTCAAGAGCCTTTGTTGAAGATCATCCTGAAATTGTAAAAAATATCCAGGCAGTTTTTAACCAGGATAACGGCACGGGCAGAGTTGTGAATATACAAGGCCAGGGATTTTTAAATTCTTATGAATATGTTACGCGATGGCTTTCTGCAATTCCCGACAGTATCCGTAGCCAAATTGAAACGAGTTTTCCAGGCGCACCAGGAAGAGGCGGTTCAGATTTTGCATCCTTTGTAGCAGCCGGTGTGCCCGCATTTTCTTTAAGTTCTAACAGTTGGCTCTATGGAATATATACCTGGCATACTAATAGGGACACTTATGATAAAATTGTTTTTGATGATGTTCGCAGCAATGCGATTCTTACTGCAATCTTAGCTTATGAAGCGAGTGAAGATCCGGAGAAAGCATCGCGTGAAAAAGCAATCTTACCTCTTGATAGTAAAACCGGTGCGCCAGAAAAATGGCCGGAACAAAAATCACCAACGAGGACCGGCGGGGTGAATAAATAGTTTTCATACGCAGGTTATTTAATCAGCTATCAGTCTACTCACTTCAATTTTAGACATATCTCTTATTGCTTCCGCAATATGGTTTGCATCAATCCCGACTTCTTCATACAATTCTTTTGGAGTGCCATGCTCAATAATCTTATCGGGAATTCCTAAAATTTTCATCTGTGCCTGGTAGTTATGTTCAGCCATAAATTCAAGGATAGCCGATCCGAATCCACCTTTGACCGTTCCATCTTCAACAGTTATTATTTTAGAATAATTCTTAAAAACTTCATGAAGCATCTCTTCATCAAGCGGCTTTACAAAACGCATATCGTAATGAGCGGGTTTAATTCCTTCTCTTGCGACATCTCTTATCGCAGATGCGGCAAAATTTCCAGGATGACCGAATGTAAGTAAAGCAATTTCTTCACCATCTTTCAATTTTCTGCCCTTACCAATTTCAATCTCCTTCATTTTCGTTTTCCAATCAGCTTTAACTGCCGCCCCGCGTGGGTAACGTATTACAAATGGATTTTTTGTAGATTCCAATTGCGAAGTGTACATAAGATCTCTTAATTCGCTTTCATTCATTGGCGCACTCACGATCATATTGGGAATACAACGCATGTAGGCGATATCGTAAGCACCATGATGCGTTGGCCCATCTTCGCCCACGAGCCCTGCTCTGTCTAAACAAAATACAACCGGCAAATTTTGAATGGCTACATCATGCACTACCTGGTCGTAAGCCCTTTGCATAAAAGAAGAATAAATATTGCAGAAAACCCGCATACCCTGTGTGGCAAGACCAGCGCTTAAGGTAACGGCATGTTGCTCACATATACCAACATCAAATGCACGGTTGGGCATTTTCTCCATCATAAATTTTAGAGAGCATCCGCTTGGCATGGCAGGAGTTACCCCCATTATTTTATCGTTCTTTTCCGCAAGTTCTATAATCGTATGACCAAACACATCCTGGTATTTCGGAGGTTGGGGAATATCAAATTTCTTCTTATAAATTTCCCCGGTTATTTTATCAAACAATCCGGGAGCGTGCCATATAGTTTGATCCTTTTCTGCTAATTTATATCCCTTTCCTTTTACTGTTTTTATATGCAGAAGTTTTGGGCCGGGGATATCTTTAATATCTTTTAAAGTGTCAACAAGTTTCGTGATATTATGTCCATCGATGGGACCGAAGTAGCGTAAATTCAGCGCTTCAAAAAGATTGCTGCTGGTGCTTATAATTCCTTTTAATCCTGCTTCAAGTTTCGAAACAAGCTTGCGGGAAAAAGTTTTCGCAGGCAATTTTCCCAGGGCTTTCCAAAAGTCGTCGCGAAGCTTATTATATGTTTGAGACGTGGTAATGTCAGTAAGATATTCTTTTAATGCACCTACATTCGGGTCGATGCTCATGCAATTATCATTAAGAATAATAAGGAGATTACTTTTCTCGATTCCGGCATGATTCAATGCTTCAAAAGCCATTCCAGCCGTCATCGCTCCATCTCCTATAATGGCCACATGCTGGCGATCATTTTCGCCTTTGTAATGTGAAGCCATAGCCATACCGAGCGCCGCTGAAATCGAGGTGGAAGAATGTCCCACCCCAAAAGCATCATATTCGCTTTCGCCTCTTTTAGGAAATCCACTCAGTCCCTTATATTTTCTGTTGGTAATAAAACTATTTTTGCGGCCGGTAAGTATTTTGTGGCCATAAGCCTGGTGGCCAACATCCCAAACCAATTGATCGTAAGGTGTATTAAAAACATAATGCAGCGCCACCGTTAGTTCCACCACTCCAAGGCTGGCGCCAAAATGACCTCCATGAACACTTACCACATCAACAATATATTGACGTAATTCCTCACTTAATTGATGAAGCTGACTGCGGTCCAGCTTTTTCAGATCATTTGGATTTTCAATAGCTTGCAGAAGAGGGCCGGGCTTAATATCCATATTTTAGAAATTAATACGTAAAAATACATTTTTATGAAGCGATTCCTGAATTCGCATATACGAATAAGCTTGAAAAAAGTTCAATCAAACTAATTTAA
>JALZAJ010000070.1 GCA_030948465.1 Bacteroidota bacterium | reverse complement strand
GTTCCCACCGAATCTGCAGCACTATACGTGAATGCCACCTGATGCCACTGCCCATCATACATGTGCGGCCAGGCCTTGGCAAAATTGTATCCTGCAAAGTTCCAGTCATCGGTGTTTCCCGGAGCATTAAAATGTATTTTTAAATCCATCGAATCCGATGGACTTTTAGTATTGTTATCGGCATAGAAACATATATTACTCCAGAAATTTTTTGAATTTGCAAACGCTAAAACGCCTATAGGGTGGTTATTATCTTTTTGCGCCATTGTAATGTTTATCCAAAATGAGATCGTGAAGCTCTTTGAACTACCAAAATCGTTGGCTGAAGGAAAGGAAACAAACCCATTTTTAGAGCCATCAAACTGAGCTGCCATGCCGGTAACTCCCGGAACATACGAAGCGTTATGATCAATTCCAAAGTTAGCCCTGATACTATCTAACGCAATCCCATCAAGAGCAGCGTAAAATTTTAATGGGCCACCAGGGGGATTACTGTCTTTCGGATAGTCCCCCAGCGCCGGGCGCTTTAATTTATCGCAACTCGCTATTGCTATTACTAAAGCTAACACCAACAGCACATTAGTAACTATTTTATTTTTGACAATCATAATTGAATTTTTATATTTTAATATTTCATCGATTTACTACTCTTACCATTCAGGGTTTTGCTTCAAGACATTTCCCGACAAATCAATTGCTTTTTGTGGTATTGGATAATACCTGCATCTGTGCGTATAACCGAGCCCGGAAAGCACAGCATCCGCATCACCCCATCTTACCAAATCATAGAACCGGTACCCCTCAAGAGCGAATTCCCATCGTCGCTCATTTTTTATAGCTGTCCGCATTTGTACCTGGTCGGCAAAAGCTATGTGAGGTAAAACCGCACTATTACTGCCTCTTGCCCTCGCTCGTATTTGCTCTAGCATAGCTTCCGCTGTCGCCCCATCTCCCATTTCATTAGAAGCTTCGGCGAGCATTAAAATCACATCGGCGTAACGCAATATTCTGTGGTTTATCCAGGGCGCGCCACCATTATTATCCGCAGTGCCTAAAAATCCTGTAAACTGTCGCATCGCCGGATCGTTACCGGTATATAATTTCTTATTCCAATATTTTTGAGCAAGCCCCCCTGATCCATCGGGATTTGTGTAAGCTGGAATGGTTGCCCCAAATCCACCCTGGGTTGTGCCTCCATCATATTGTCCCGAATATAATATTGTTTGGTTTTTCCGGGGATCTGTATTATCCCAATCATCTACCAGGTTCTGAGTAGGAGTATTCCACCCCCAACCGAGGTTCCATCCAATGGGTGCTCCATTCTTCCGGATTTGCTGACAAGTTCCCCATGCAGTACCGTAATCAACTGCTCCATTACTTTGAGCTCCTGCTCCATCGGTTGCCTGCATTTCAAATATAGATTCAGGGCCATTTTTACCCACGCCATTCACTTTATCAACCCAAATCTCATAAAAATTTGGGGTCAAAGAATATTGGCCTGAAGCAATTACCTGGTTACATAATGATATCACTTTGGCCCAATCTTTTCTGAATAAATAAGTTTGCGCCCATAAAGTATTCGCAGCCCCGGAAGTTAGTCTGCCTTTATAACCCGTTCCATACGCTAAAGCATTTAGTGGCAAATACTGCACTGCCACTTTTAAATTAGAATCAATAAAAGCATATAGAGAATCTATTGTGGATTTATTTCTAATACCATCACTCGGATTAACTATGCGATAATTAATTAATGGAACTTCCCCGAAATTCTTTACTAATTCAAAATAAGAATAAGCCCTGAAAAAGCAGGCCTCACCAACATTGCGAAGAGTGGCATCATCAGTAGCATTTAGTTCCTGTGCAGTTGCTATAGCATTATTTGCCTTGTTTATCATTGCATAGTGATCATCCCAATAAGAATTAATCGCCCAGTCATCTTTGTTATACTGAAAGGTTTCAAACTCTGTAACGATCTCTTTCCCATCACTGTTATCGCTTCCTTTTTGCGCATCATCATCCCGAATACTATGAAAGTCGAGCCACGGTAAAGTAGAGAATCCGGCTGAATTTCTAAGAGCAGTATATAAATTTAAAACCTGTCCTTCCAATGAACCCTGGTGCAGGTCGTCGAGGGTGGCTGTCAGTGGCTTACGATCCAGAAACTTTTTACACCCTGACATTGCTACAACTATTGGAATTGTCAGCATTAAACTCCAAAATAAAATCCTATTTTTTTTCATACAACTAATTTTATATTTTTAAAAAGTTACGTTCAGTCCCGCTGTGGCTACCAGAGGTATGGCACCGCCGGCATTGTCATATCCAAAAGCGGTAGCATCGCCTCCATATTCAGCGGTGAAACCTAAATTATTTTTCCAGGTTTTTAAATTCTGAACATTTGCAAATATTCGCAAGTCTCTGATTTTAATTTTTGACAGCAAGTTTCTTTCAAAACTATATCCTAACTGAACGTTACGTATTCTGAAATAGCTTCCATCTTCAATATTATACGTTGAGCCATTATAATTAAACCGGTCTCCCTGCCCTACAATCGGCACCCAGTTGGAAGTGCCGGGGCCATTCCAGCTATTTATCTTATCAGCGGAGTAATTTACTCTCTGGAATGGTGATTCAAGAGAGCCCCATGTTCTAAATATTTGATTTCCGTAAACGCCCACTACATCTACTGATAGGTTAATGCCTTTATAAGTAAGAGATATAGAACCCCCATACGTAAATTTAGGAGTTGGATTACCTATTACCGTTCTGTCATCCGCAGTAATTTTCCCGTCAGGTCCCCCCTTCCCGCCAGGGCCGGCTATATCCTTAAACTTAAAATCACCTGGCCTGTAAGCTCCTAAAGAAGCAGCACTAGGGGAATTCAATATATCCGCATAGCTCTGGTAAATTCCTTCTACAATGTATCCATAGAAGGAACCTATCGGTAATCCTGGCTGGGTCCTGCTTTCGGCGCTTCCGTTATTTTGAAATGCCCTTGATAGATAACCGGTAGGAAGATCTGAACTAAGGCTTAAGACTTTGTTTTTAAGGAAAGTAATATTACCACCAACATTTAGCGTCAGGTCTTTTGAAAGATTCTGATTAAAACTTGCGGAAAATTCTTCGCCCCAGTTTCTCAGGCTCCCCCCATTTATTAACTCATCTTTTAACCCAATAGATCCTCTGCTTACATAGGTTAGCAAATCGTTAGTGGTTTTATTATAATAATTCGCTTCGAAATGTAATCTGTTTTTAAAAGCATTTAATTCTATGCCTATTTCCTGTGCAGATACAGTTTCCCATTTTAAATTGGGATTTGCAATATATGCCTGATCGGCTGCGGTATAAACGTTGGTTCCAAAAACGGCATTGTTACCCGTATTTAAATTAGGATAAGAAGGATAATTTATTGGCGTTCCATCTAATTGAGAAGCACTCTGATTTCCTAAAAGACCGACGGAACCTTTCAATTTCAAATAATCCACAATCGTCTGACTTTGCATAAAATCTTCTTTGCTGATTTCCCATGCACCTCCAACTGCCCAGAATTGCTGGTGCCTGTTCTTTGCAGGAATTCTTGAGGAAGCATCATCTCTGAAGGAGGCATTCAAATAATATTTTCCAGCATAATTGTATAAGGCTCTGGCGAGGTAAGAAACAGTGCTATATTCACTTTGGCTGGAACTCGCCGAAGTTGCACCGGAGTTTTCAAAGCCATTCGTTACATACCAAAACCTTGAATTATCCGGAATCGGCAGTGCGGTAGGACCGCTGCTCTGAGCAGATTTTCCGCTTCTGTTGAAATTGCCGAAATAATAGGTGGTGAAACCACCGGTAAGGGTTAACCCATGCTGTCCGAAGTTCTTCTTGAAATTCAGAATATGATCTTGCTGAAATTTCCTGTACGTTTGATCGTCTTCCTGAATTTTGGTTGTCTGGCTGTATAAATAAGGTGTATTATCCTTAGGATTATATGCATAATAAAGCGGAGTGTATTGCCTTTTATTTACGGTGCTCATATCAGCATAGAATGTGGATCTGAAATTAAAATTTCTGAGAAAATTAACTTCAACATACCCGCTTCCCACGGTTCTATATTCAATTTGTATTGTCTTGTTCCACTCGTTCTCTAATTGAATCAATGGATTTACAACACCAGATGATTGCAACCCTACGTCAAGGCCTGAATACAGGTTCATTGTGACGCTATCCGTACCGTAGGGGTTTTTAACCAAAAAAGGTTTGGTGCCCGATGAAACCTGTGGTATGACTTTGCGTGCATTATTCAAGACGTCAGTACCTGAACCTGTAACATCATAAGGATCATTTTGCCTGGTAGCATTTAAATTAAACCCGATTTTGATTGCTTTATTCAGTTTAAATTCATCACTTAACGATAGCAGCAGTCGTTGCAACTTTTCATGCCTGATAATCCCTTCATCGGAGGTGTATCCCAATCCAAAATTAAACCGGTTCTTTTCGGTGCTTCCTGAAATACTCAGGTTGTTTGCATTAAATATACCTGTTCTCGTAACAGCATCAATCCAATTTGTGTTGGCGGTAAGCCCTGTGTAATCAAAAGGATCTGTAGTCGGATTATTGGGATCGTTTGCCCTTTCCTGAGCAAAAAGCGTTTTAAACTGATCGGCGTTAGCCAATTTAATTTTATCGACTAACGTTTTAAAACCATAGCTTGTATTGAAGTTCACTAC
>JALZAJ010000060.1 GCA_030948465.1 Bacteroidota bacterium | reverse complement strand
TGGTAAACGGGCAGCAGGCTGGCCCCGTCCACCAGGGAGGCTTTTATCGTTTCAAATATGATATCACAAGCCTGCTGAAAGCTGATGGTAAAAATTTACTGGAAGTTACCGTTGATAAAACATCGGCGAATGCTTCCGTAAACAGCGCGGAAAGAGATAGCGACTTTTGGATATTCGGAGGCATCTTTCGCCCGGTCTATCTCGAAATTGTACCCGAAACTTTTATAGACAGGATCGCTATTAATGCGAAAGCCGATGGGTCTTTTGCCATGGAGGTATTTCCAAAAAATATCACCGGCAATGAAACAATTGATGCGCAGATACAAAAGCTAAATGGTGAAAATGTGGGAAAGCCTTTTTCTATTACAGCCATTAAAAATGAAGAAATGCAAATGCTGGAGAGCAGTGTTGCTAAGCCTTTGCTGTGGAGTGCGGAATTTCCAAATTTATATAAGGTTGTCGTTTCAATCAAAAACAAACAAAAAATCATTCACCAGGTAATACAAAAATTTGGTTTCCGCACGGTGGAGCTTCGGCTTAACGATGGCCTGTATGTAAATGGCAGCAGGATATTTTTGAAAGGCAGATACCGTCACAGTTTTTGGCCCGAGAGCGGCCGTACTTTAAGCCATACCATACAATTGATGGATGTAGGTTTAATAAAGCAAATGAACATGAATGCTGTCCGTATGTCGCACTATCCACCCGACCAGGATTTTCTGGATGTGTGCGATTCGCTTGGTTTATATGTGCTGGATGAGCTTACCGGCTGGCAAACTAAATATGACACCACCATTGGCCGCAAATTGGTAAAGGAACTCGTGGTGCGTGATGTAAATCATCCTTCCATTATTTTTTGGGATAATGGTAATGAAGGCGGATGGAATACCGGCCTGGACAGTGACTATGCCTTATATGATCCGCAGAAGCGAACGGTTATTCATCCCTGGGAAAAATTTAATGGCACTGATACCCATCACTATCCTGATTACAAAGCTTTAACCAATACTGCCGCAACAGGGCAGGAAGTTTTTTTCTCCACTGAATTTTTACACGGCCTTTACGATGGCGGGGCCGGTGCCGGCCTGGATGATTTTTGGAAAGTGATATTGAATCATCCGCATGGAGCAGGCGGATTTATCTGGGCACTTTTAGACGAAGACGTAATTCGCACAGACAAAAACGGAATATATGATGGAGATGGCAATCATGCGCCTGACGGGATTCTTGGGCCGCACCGTGAAAAAGAAGCAAGCTTCTATACTATAAAAGAAATCTGGTCGCCGGTGTATATTGATACTCCTTTAATTGATAAAAATTTCAATGGAACTATTGAGGTGGACAACCGATATGCTTTCACCAATCTTGACCAATGCAGCTTTAAGTGGAAACTGGTTGATTTTCCCGGCCCTTCAGCTAAAAATACAACAGCGGTTATACAGCAAAGTGGCACATCCTCAGGCATTGATATTAAGCCCGGGGATAAAGGATTGTTGAAATTAAATCTGCCTGCATCCTGGTATAAAAATGATGCCTTGTACCTCACTGCTTACGGACCGGATAAAAAAGAAATTTTTACCTGGAGCTGGCCTTTGAAATCACCTGCGGGTTTCTGTAAGAAGATAGTAACTGTTACAAATAAATCAATCGCAAAAGCGGAGGAAACTGGTAATTCGCTAGTGATAAAATGTGATGGGGTTAACTACTATTTTGATAAAGCTACAGGCTACATACAGAAAGTTATTAGCCAGGGAAAAACAATATCTCTTTCAGAAGGGCCGGTACTGGCTGGCGTAAAAACGAACCTTAAAAATTTTAAACATAGTACTAATAATGGAAATATTATTGTAGAAGTTGATTATGAAGGTGAAGCGACTTTGCATGTTAAATGGACTTTTTCGCCAGGCATCCCGCTCAATTAGATTATCAATATTCGCAGCCGGGCGATGCTGATTTTATGGGCATCACTTTTAATTATCCTGAAGAAAAAATTACCGGCATGAAGTGGTTGGGCCGCGGCCCTTACCGGGTTTGGAAGAACAGGTTGAAAGGGCAGCAATTTGGTGTTTGGCATAAAGCCTATAACAACACGATAACCGGTGAAACATGGAACTACCCTGAGTTTAAAGGGTACCACGCGGAGGTTAACTGGGTAACTATTGAAAATAAAGAATTGCCTTTTACTATTTGCACACCTGATACGGATATGTATTTCCAAATGCTTCATCCCGCCAGGGAGCAGTATGCGCTTACTAATAACAATGTTGAGCCACCCTTTCCTGTGGGCCGCCTGGGATTTTTAAATGCTATAGATGCAATAGGCACTAAGTTTCACGCTGCGGCAACCATGGGGCCGCAGGGACAAAAAAATCATGCTGATGGTAAAGAAGTAAGCGGAACTCTTTGGTTCAATTTTTCACAGAAATAAACAACCTTAAACAATAATAATACAATAGTTATGAAAAAAATATGGCTCAATGGTTTTGCCGGGTTTGCTATTCTCTCCGGCTTTTGTTTTACGATTTTGTACGCTTCCTGTAATTCTAATAACTCTGGTTCCGGTACTTCAACCACGGATTCATCGGGCATTAAAAAGGGAGCAGATTCGCCGCAAATATCTTTGAAAGCACAGCAGTTAGTTAGTGGGTTGGAAGCTCCCACAGTATTGACTTTTCCGGGGAATGGCGATACATGGGTAGCAGAACAAAAAGGTAAAATACGAATAATAAGAGACGGCAAATTAACCGATACGGTGCTTGACCTTAAAAGCAAGATGGTAAAATTGAATAACGGGTACGAAGAGCGGGGCTTGTTAGGGATCGCCTTCCACCCTGACTTTAAAACCAATAAAAAATTTTATGTGTTTTACAGCGCTCCCAGTACACAAAAAGATTCAAATCATAAAGGTGTATTGGCTGAATATCTCCTACCTGCCACCGGGCAAATTGATGCAAACAGCGGTCGTATTATTCTTACCATTGAAGAGCCGGACGGCAATCACAACGGCGGGTGCGTCCAATTTGGCCCGGACGGATATTTATATCTTGGCTTTGGCGATGGTGGCGGCCAGGGCGACAAACATGGAGAAATTGGTAATGGACAAAAAATGGATACGTGGCTGGGAAAAATTTTGCGAATTGATATCAATACCACTTCCGGTTACAAAGTCCCAAAGGATAATCCCTTTGTTAATAGAAAAGATGTAAAGCCCGAAATATGGGCGTATGGTTTTCGTAATCCTTACCGTTTTTCTTTTGATAAAGCTTCAGGGCAATTATTTGCCGGTGATGTTGGTCAGGATTTATGGGAAGAAGTTGATATTATTCGCAAAGGTGCAAATTATGGTTGGCGGTTAATGGAAGGAACACATTGTTACAATCCGGCTACAAACTGTGATACTACGGGTATCACTCCGCCGATAACAGAGTACAGCCATCAGGTAGGCGTATCTGTTATTGGAGGCTATGTTTATAATGGACAACAAATACCGGCGCTAAAAGGTAAATACATTTTTGCCGACTGGATTGGAAAAGTATTTTATCTGCAACAAGATGGTACTGGCTGGACGAGAGGCACCGTTTTGTTGCAAAATATGCCTGAGAACAAAAGAATAACCGGTTTTGGAGAAGATACGGAAGGCGAATTATATATACTTACCAATCCGGAAACCGGGCCGGGCAATACAAAAGGCAGTGTTTATAAAATAGTTAAAAACTAAATCATTATGGATTTTACCCGTCACTTTTTTCGGCTTTACTTTTCTTTTTATTCGGCTTCATTCGTTTACTGCCAACACCAGGAAGCAGCCAACAAACGTTTTGCAACCACTCAATATAAGTTAACGGTTTCAGTTAACGAAGCCATCGCGGCGCACCGCTGCGACCCGGTTATTGTTTTATACAAAGACTATTATTTTTTATTTGCAACTATAGAATTTTCATCTGTAGGAAGCGGGCTGCTTGCATCGGATAAAGAATTTTCGGGTTTGAAATAGCCGGAACTGATAAGAGTTATATAGAAGGCTTTATTAACCAGGCGCAATTTTTTTTTTAAAATTATAATTCATCGCCATGAGGTATTCGTTTAAATTTAAAGGTTACTTTTTTTTGCTTATTACAGCCCTATTCCGTTCTTAAACTTTTCACTGGATTTGCAACCGCTGCTTTTATTGCCTGAAAGCTCACTGTTATCAGTGCTATTAATAATGCAAGCAAGCCTGCAATAAGAAAGACGCTCCAGTCCATTTTAATTTTATAGGTGTAGGTATCCAGCCAGCCGTTCATCATCCACCATGCGATGGGAAAAGCAATAAGACACGAAAGAGCCACCAACTGCAAAAAATCTTTTGAGAGTAAAGCTGCAAGGCCTTGTATACTTGCGCCCAATACTTTTCTTATTCCAATTTCCTTTGTTCTTCTTTCGGCAGTATAAGCAGCAAGGCCAAATAATCCAAGGCAGGAAATTAATATAGCGAGTATGGAAAACACACTTGCCAGTTTTCCTATCAGCGTTTCTGTTTTAAATAATTGATTAAACTGGTCATCAACGAAACTAAATTCTACCGGGTAGCCCGGGTTATCAGCTTTAACGACGCCCGCGATTTTTGCAAGCGATTTTTTTAACTCATTACCTCCGGTTTGACGTATCGTTAAAACATTTACATTAGATGTATCCGCATATAAAATAAGAGGTGCAGCAGGCGAATACATAGAATTATAAACAAAGTCGTCTATAACGCCAACGACTGTATGCTTTTCGCCGCCTCCTCTACGTGATATTACGCTGCCGATAACCTCCTTTTTACTAATCAGTTTTGCAAGCGCTTCATTAATAATAATACTGCTGCTATCTGTTTTCATATCAGTATAAAAGTCTCTGCCACTCCTTAGATGCATGCCTATCGTGGATACATATTCCGGGCTTACACTTTCCATCGTTATCAAAACTTGTTTGGTTGGGTCTTTTCCTTTCCATTCAAAATCTCCTGAATTACTGCCAAGTTGAAGTACCTGGTTATTGCTAAGACTTGCATTTTGAACAAGGCCGGTTTTCAAAAGATCATTTTTTATTACACCGAAATTGCTTTTCATTTTGCCACTTAAATAAGTATATAAGAGGCCGTCCTTTTTATAACCAAGATCACGGTCCTTTACATGTTGTATCTGCTGGTAAATAATTATTGTGCTGATGATGAGTATAACCGAAATGGAAAATTGCACTACCACCAATCCCTTCCGGATAAGGCCGGCGCTGTTGCCGGATTTAAGCTTTAATCCCTTCAGTACGCTAACAGGATTAAAAGATGAAAGATAGAATGCAGGATAGCTGCCCGCCAGTAATCCGCATATAAGTGTAATGGCGAGCAAGCCGGCAATGTGCCATGGATTTAAAATATCGAGTGACAGTTGTTTTTCAACAAGCGTGTTGAAGGCAGGTAATGACAGGTATATTATGAGAATGGCGAGTAAGGTTGAGACCAATGATAGAAATAATGCTTCGCCAATAAATTGTGCTATCAATTTATATTTACCTGCACCTAATACTTTTCTCACACCCACTTCCCTTGCCCGTTGCTCCGAGCGGGCTGTGGCAAGATTCATGAAATTGATACAGGCTATAATTAAAATGATCCAGGCAATCAGGCTGAAGAGATTTACATATTTTAACTGGCCTTCTTCTTCTTTTCCCTTCGTGTCGAAATTATTGTAAAGCCTCCACCGGTTCATTGGGTAAATCGACATTCGCGCATTCGCATCATGCGCCTTCATTTGTATGTAGCCGTAGAGTTTTTTATTGATGGCGCTCACGTTGGCATGTGGCACAGTTTCCACATAAGTTATCACACCATTATTACCCCATTCGCGCAGCCATGTATTTTGATCTTCAAAAATTTTAAATGGCGCCAGCCAGTTAAAACTAAAAGAAACATTCTTGGGAATATCCTTTATAACACCGGAAATAATATAATCCCGGTCGTTATTTACCTTTAATGTTTTGCCTATAACATCATCAGAACCAAAAAATTTATTGGCCATTGTTTCTGATATTACCAGCGAATGCAGCTCGCTAAAAGCGCTTGCTGCATTGCCCTTTATAAACTGCAACTGAAACATTGACAGGAAGCCTGAATCCACATAATTCCCCTGTTCATAAATAGCTTTGTCTCCTATAGAGAAAAGTAGCTGGTCGCCCCAGGTGGAACGTGCGGTATTTTTAATTCCGGGAATTTCCTCCTTTATGGATTGCGCCAGCAGGCCCGGGGTGGCATCGAAGGTAAACGTGGTGCCATCATAAGTTTGCTGATCTTTTACATTGTATAGATTATCGCGGTTACTGAAATAATGATTCC
>JALZAJ010000036.1 GCA_030948465.1 Bacteroidota bacterium | reverse complement strand
CGTACCAACTATTTTGAAGACGTACCGACGTCAGGCTTAGATAAAATATTGTGGGCTGAAAGCGACCGGATGGGTTACTTGTTGGGCTCCGTGGATTCTTCACGCCTGGAGGAACAAAGGGGAGTTGTTGAAAATGAAAAACGGCAGGGCGAAAATCAGCCTTATGCTATTGGCCAGGAACTTACTGCAAAAAGCACTTTTCCTGCAGGACATCCGTACTCATGGACTGTTATTGGCGAGAAAAAAGATTTAGATTCTGCATCGCTTGATGATGTGAAAGAATGGTTCAAATCTTATTATGGACCTAACAATGTAACGGTGGTGATTGCAGGTGATATAAATACAGATTCGGTTTATCAAAAAATAAAAAAATATTTTGGTGCAATTCCCGCAAGCCCGCCAATTGCAAGACAAAGCGAATGGGTTGCAAAAATGAGTGGCATTCATTATCAAACGGCGCAAGACCGTGTGCCACAGGCGCGTTTACAAAAAACATGGAATGTGCCACAATGGGGAACTGCAGATGCAACTTATTTGAATTTATTAAGTGATATTCTTACTAACGGAAAAACGTCACGCCTGTATAAGAGGCTTGTGTATGATGACCAGTTATCCAGCAATATTTATTCTTATGTTGATGAAAGGGAAATCGCGAGCCAGTTTAATATTTTCTGCTATGTGAAGCCAGGTTTTACAGCAGGTAAAATAGATACGGCAATCAACCAGGAATTACAAAAAATACTCACACAAGGACCTACGGTTGCCGAAGTAGAAAGAGCTAAAACAAATTACTTTGCCGGCTTTGTAAAAGGCATGGAACGCATTGGTGGCTTTGGCGGCACATCAGATATTCTTGCACAAAGTGAAACATTTGGCGGCACGCCGGGCTATTATAAAAAGATCCAGGCATGGATTAAAAATGCAACGCCTGCCGATATAAAAAAAGCTGCCGTTGCCTGGTTGAGCAATGGTCAATATGTTTTGGATATTGAGCCTTATGGAACTTATACTGTTGGCGATTCTGTTGCCGACAGAAAACAACAGCCGCCTTTAGGTGCACCCTCGGTTGTGAAATTTCCTACAGTAAAACAATTCACATTAAGTAATGGATTAAAGGTGGCATTGGTCGAAAGAAATTCCGTTCCCGTTATTGATATGTCTTTGATGGTTAATGCCGGCTATGCGGCCGACCAGTTTGGTAAACCCGGCCTCTCTAAATTAACGATGACCATGATGCAGGAAGGAACAAAAACAAAATCTGCTTTACAGTTAAGTGATGATTTAGCTAATGCAGGTGCAAGTCTTTATACCTATTCTGATCTTGATAATTCGTATTTATACATGAGTGCGTTGAAGCCGAATCTTGATCAATCGCTTAATTTATTCACTGATGTTTTATACCATCCGTCTTTCCCTGAAAAGAATTTTGAACGGGTACAAAAGGAACAGTTACTTGACATTAAACAGGAGCAATCACAGCCCTTTGGAATGGGCCTTCGAATTCTTCCGCGTTTATTATATGGCGCCAGTCATGCTTATAGTAATTCTTTCACGGGATCAGGAACCGAAGCTTCTGTAAAAGCAATTACGCGTGATGACCTGGTGAAATTTCATGACTCGTGGTTCGCGCCAAACAATGCCATACTTGTTGTAGTAGGCGATATTAAAGCAGATGAATTAAAAACAAAATTAGAAAGCAGCTTTGCTTCATGGAAGAAGCAACCAGTTCCTGAAAAGAATTTGCAAGAAGTTGCCATTGCTGCACAACCTTCAGTTTATATTATTGATAAACCCGGCGCCTTACAGTCTATTATTTTTTCAGCCGAGATAAGCCCGTCTGCCAAAGATCCTGACTATGAAAAAATTCAGATGATGAATCGTATTTTGGGAGGAGAATTCACTTCCCGCCTCAATATGAATTTGCGTGAAGATAAGCATTGGTCTTACGGTGCGGGTTCAGTTAATATAGATACAAAAGGCCCCGGTTTTTTTGCAGCTTATGCTCCTGTTCAAACAGATAAAACAAAAGAATCTATGCAGGAAATGCAGAAAGAACTAACGCAATATATTGGCGATAAGCCGGCAACGGAAGTGGAGTTTGATAAAGTACAAAAAAATGCAGTAATGCAATTGCCCGGTGTATGGGAAACGAATGGTTCGGTATTAAGTGCGCTGCAATCTGCTATTGCGTATGAAAGAGGTATAAATTATTTGAATGATTATCCGGCCATGCTGCAGCATCTAACGCTAACCGATATACGCAATGCGGCTATGAAAGTAGATAAGCCGAAAAATCTTACATGGGTTATCGTGGGAGACAGGTCAAAGATTGAAAAGGGAATAAAAGAACTCAACCTCGGCCCGATTAAATATATTGACACGGAGGGTAACGAAGTAAAGTAAAATCAGCGCTGGAGGGTTGCAGTTATATCTGGCAGTTTGTATTAGGCAAAGGTGCCAGGCTTATGCCAATTTTGAGACCTGGCTAAGACGACGAAGAAAAATAAAATTTGGGTGGCTTATTTGCACTAC
>JALZAJ010000033.1 GCA_030948465.1 Bacteroidota bacterium | reverse complement strand
GTGAACTGTTTACACTTAAAAAAATCTAATGTTCTCTCAAGTCCCTTCGGTGGATTTAGGGGGCTTCATCTGTTACACAACCTTCGCTTGCATCCTTCACGCTCATCGCATATTTATATAAAATTCCCTTTGTTGCTTTTAATGCGGGTTTACTCCATGCTGCTCTGCGTTTTGCAATTTCCTCATCACTTACCTTAAGCGTTAGCGTATTTTTTGTTGCATCAATTTCAATAATATCATCATCATTTACCAGCGCAATTAAGCCGCCTTCAAAAGCTTCAGGTGTAATATGGCCGACAACAAAACCATGTGTGCCGCCGCTAAATCTTCCATCAGTTATTAATGCAACAGATTTCCCTAAACCTGCACCAATAATGGCTCCGGTTGGTTTCAACATTTCCGGCATACCTGGTGCACCTTTCGGGCCTATGTGTCTGATTACCACTACATCACCTGCATGAACTCTTCCGCTTTGTATTCCTTCTATGAAATGTTTCTCTCCTTCAAACACGCGTGCTTTACCTTCAAAACGCTCTCCTTCTTTGCCGCTTATTTTTGCAACACTTCCACCTTCTGCAAGATTCCCGTATAGTATCTGTAAATGGCCCGTTTTCTTTACAGGATTTTCTAAAGAGTGAATGACATCTTGTTTTTCAAAATCAAGATCAAGAGCGTCCTTTAAATTTTCTGCAACTGTTTTACCGGTTACTGTTATGCAATCACCATTTAGTAAACCATTTTTTAATAAATATTTCATCACTGCAGGAACACCACCATACTGATGCAGATCTTCCATTAAATATTTACCACTTGGCTTAAAATCTGCAAGCACCGGAACTTTATCACTGATCATTTGAAAATCATCCTGGGATAATTTTACATCCACACTTTTTGCCATGGCAATTAAATGCAACACCGCGTTAGTGCTTCCCCCCAAAATCATTACAACCGTAATAGCATTTTCAAACGCTGCACGTGTCATAATATCTTTTGGCTTGATATCTTTTTCCAATAAAATTTTTATCGCATCACCAATCGACGCACATTCTTTTTGTTTGTCTTTGCTCAGAGCAGGATTACTTGATGAATTTGGCAAACTCATACCTAAGGCTTCAATGGCGCTTGCCATTGTGTTTGCTGTGTACATGCCACCACAGGCGCCCGCCCCCGGGCATGCATTACGGACAATACCCTTGAAATCGGCTTCATCTATATTGCCGGCGATCTTTTGACCAAATGCTTCAAATGCAGATACAATATTTAAGTCTTCCCCTTTATAATGTCCCGGTGCAATCGTTCCTCCATACAGCATTATTGACGGGCGATTCAACCGTCCCATTGCCATAATACAGCCAGGCATATTTTTATCGCAACCGGGTATCGCAATGAGGGCATCATAATATTGAGCGCCCGCATTGGTTTCAATACTATCGGCAATTACATCACGACTAACTAAACTATAGCGCATGCCATCAGTGCCCATACTTATTCCGTCGCTTACGCCAATCGTATAAAAACGCAGACCTAATAGGCCATCAACATCATTAATACTTTTTTGCACAGTCGTTGCCAAATCATTCAAATGCATATTGCATGGGTTGCCATCCCAGCCCATACTCACCACACCAACCTGCGCTTTATTAAAATCATCTTCTTTGAAACCGATAGCGTAGTACATCGCCTGCGCACCAGGCTGGGTTTCATCCTGGGTTAATGTCTTACTGTATTTGTTTAATTCGTTCATGCTAAAATTTCAGATGATATAAAATTGTTTTCTACGACGAGATTTTTATAAGCGGTTTGAATTTGTATTCCTAATGTATCGTTCCATGGTTTTTTAAAAGGAATATTATCCAGCGATTCCATACCAATTACTTCCGCGGCCGTGCCACAAAAAAATGCGCTGTCAGCTTCGTGTATTTCATGGGTCGTAATTTGTTTTTCAATCACCGTTATGTCCAATGATTCGCAAATTTGAAACACGGTTGCCCGGGTAATTCCCGGTAAAATATTTCCTAATTGCGGCGTGTACAATATACCGTTATTTTCTATAAAAACATTGGCGCCAGGGCCCTCAGCAACAAAGCCATTTACATCATTCAACAAGGCTTCATCAAAACCTTTCGCTTTTGCTTCCTGGCTGGCAAGAATAGAATTTACATAATGGCCTGTAGCCTTTACTTCAATTTTAAATCCCTTTGGATTTGGCCTCTCAAATGAAGAGGTCATCACCCGCAATAATTTTTCTCCAAGGAATGGCTGCATCTGCCATGCCTCAATTACAATAAAGGATTCTTTATTCAAATTAAAGCTCATGTTAGCAGGCGCATACACGAGCGGCCTGATATAAGCGTCCTGTAAATTGTTTCTGCTTAATACGTCATACGAAGCCTTTATCAATTCATCAGCAGACCATGTGTAAGGCATGTTCAAAGCAATGGCAGAATTTTTAAGCCTTTCGAAATGTTCAACTTCTTTAAAGATCCTTGTTTTTCCTCCAGCCGTTTTATAGGAGCGGATACCTTCAAAAACTCCATAGCCGTAGTGAAGTGTTTGACTATACATATCCGTTTTAGCGTCTGTTGCTTTTACAATTTCACCGTTCCAATAAATAAAAGTGCTGTCGTTATAGTACATAATTAATCTTCTGTGAATATTTTAAATAATAGTGGTTTTTCCCAAAGCAATATTAATTGTATTAACACTGGCGGGTATATCATTGCCAATAAAGTCGCTTACCAATTCTCCAATGGTTGATGTATAATAGGAATTTATTGGATCAATATCCTTCGTTACAAAACCATTGGCGAGGCTCCAGGCAACGGCTTTCTTAATATCCTCTGCTTCAACAGTGAGGCCGAAGTGATCCAGCATCATTGCCGCAGATAAAATAGAACCTATCGGGTTTGCAATATCCTTGCCTGCTGCCTGCGGATAGGATCCATGAATAGGCTCAAATAAAACGCATTTATTACCAATAGACGCAGATGGCAACAATCCAAGCGAGCCCGCAATTACGCTGGCTTCGTCACTTAATATATCTCCAAACATATTTTCTGTAAGTATGATATCAAATTGTTTCGGATTTACAATTATCTGCATCGCGGCATTATCAACAAACATGTAATCAATTTTTACATCCGGATAATCCTTCGCAAGATCCTGAACCGTTTTTCTCCAAAGCCGGGATGTTTCCAGCACATTTGCCTTATCCACCAGCGTTAATTTTTTTCTTCTTTTTTGCGCTGCTGCAAACGCGAGCCGGGCAATGCGTTCAATTTCAAAACTGGTATAGCTGCATAGATCCGAAGCTTCCGTTTGATCTTCATTCAACGTTTTTTTACCAAAATAAATTCCTCCGGTAAGCTCGCGGTATATAATAAAATTTGTTCCGGCAAGGTTTTTTTCTTTTATGGGTGAAAGATGATGCAGGGATGGAAAAGTAGTAACCGGACGAATATTAGTAAATAATTCCAGTTCCTTTCTTATTCTCAATAAGCCCTGCTCCGGCCGCACTTTTGCCGAAGGATCATTGTCATATTTCGGATGGCCTATAGCTCCTAATAAAACTGCGTCACTTGCCAGGCACGCATCAATGGTATCCTGTGGAAGCGGATCTCCCGTTTTATCAATCGCTGCTGCGCCCATAAGGCAATAGATAAATTCAAACCCGTGATGATATTTCACGGCTATCGCATCTAACACTTTTAATGCCTGTTTGGTAACTTCAGGACCTATTCCGTCACCCGGTATAACAGCTATCTTCTTTTTCATTCTTATAAATTATTTCAAATTTTTTTATGCTGATTCAAATTTTTTTATGCTGCAATTTTCCCCTGCTCCAGTTTTAGAGTATAGCTAACACATGACGGAATTTCCTCTTCATAATGGCTCACATATATCATGGTTTTTTTCAACCGTACGCAAATAATATTTATTAGAGAAATGAACCATCCGCTCACTTGCCGATCCAGGCCCTGGCAGGGTTCATCTAATATCAACAGCGGGGGATTTTTTACTAATGCACGAGCCAATAAAATCAATCTTTGCTCACCGTTGGATAATTGTTTAAATAATCTCTTTTCAAAATGACTGATCTGCAAAAGGGTTAACCATTGTTCTATGATCAACTTTTGATTTTTATTAAGTTGTTTAAATAAACCGATCGTATCAAACAAACCGGATGCAACTACTTCATAACAGGAAGATCCGGCATCAAAATAATGATGCAATTCAGGAGATACATACCCGATCTTTTGTTTAATATCCCAGATAGATTCCCCGCTTCCTTTTTTTCTGTCAAAAAGATAAATGTCATTGGCAAATGCCTGCGGATTATCGCCGGTGATCAGGCTCAGCAAAGTTGATTTGCCCGAACCATTATGTCCGGATACATTCCAGCATTCACCTTTATTTACTTTCCAGTTAATATTTTCCAGGATCTTCCTGTCGTTATAAGTTACGCTTGTGTTTACCATTTTTACAGCCACAGAAAAATCTGTATAACTATATGCGGAGATCATTGCTTCCAATGACTTTGAATCCAAAGATGGAAATTGATTTTTTACCGTGGGCGAATGTTTTGTCCTAATAAATTCATCCCGGGTTATTTTCTTTTTCAATTCGCCGTTTTCAAGCAAAGCCACGTGCGTGACCGATTTCGGAATATCAGAAACGGAAGTCACCAGCAAAATATGAATGCCCTTTGCGATCAACCTGTCAATGATCTCATTCAATAATTTTCTTGCACCAACATCAAGGCCGGTATATGGGCAGTCTAATAATATCCATTCTGCATTTTGCAGGATCGCTTTGGCCAATTGAAAGCGCTTGTGTTCACCATTCGATAATTGAATAAGTCGTGTATATTGAATGTAAGCGATACCAAGAAGGTTAAGCGCTTCTTTAATAGATTGCTGAGAAGCGCCTGCATCAATCAAAGCTTCATTCACCATCAACGCATCTTCTGCATCATTGGAATTGAATCGTTGCTGGTAATAAAAAGAAGAAGTGTTTGAAAGATTTTTAAAATGATGTTGCTGTGTGATAACCACTATTTGCGGAGCCAATCCGTTTTCAATATTAAAATCGATACTTCCCTTTCTGAAATATTTTTCAGAAATCGCTTTTATTAATGATGATTTACCACTTCCAGAAGCTCCTATTATTGCAACGCATTCTCCCTCGTTTATAGTAAATGACACGTTGTTCAAAATCGTCTTTCCGGATTTTTCTACGGTCAGGTCTTTTACTTTTAAGATGAATGTCTGTTTCATGCTATAATGTAAGGCTGCAAAACTAACATCATGTTAAAACGCCTCCCACAAAGACGGAGAAAACAAAGAAAAAACTTTGTGGCCTTTGGCGCCTTTGTAGGATTAACTTAATGTTGCCTCAAATGCTTCTATCTCTTTTTTATTATTTATTAAATAATCTATATCGTCATATCCATTGAGCAGGCAGGTTTTTTTATATAGATTAATGTCAAAAGTTTCCTTTTCTCCGGTAGCGTCTATTGTTATAGTTTGCTTATCCACGTCGATGGTAAGCGTCGAGTCTTTATCCTGTTGAAATATTTTTTGCAAAAAATCATCACTAACCCGGAGCGGTAATAAACCATTATTCAGTGCATTGTTTTTGAAAATATCTGCAAAAAAGCTGGACACCACTACATTAAATCCATAATCATCAATCGCCCATGCAGCGTGCTCGCGTGATGATCCGCAACCAAAATTTTTTCCGGCAACTAAGATGCTTCCCCGGTATTGCGGATTGTTTAAAATAAAATCTGTTTTCGGTTGATTTTCGTCGTTGTTTACATACCGCCAGTCCCGGAAAAGATTTTTACCAAATCCATCGCGGGTTGTTGATTTCAAAAATCTGGCTGGAATAATTTGATCGGTATCAATATTTTCCAGAGGCAATGGAACAAATGTGCTGTGTATATGTTTTAACGGTTGCATTTTATTAATTTAATAATTCACGTACATCAGTAATTACGCCCGTAATTGCTGCTGCTGCTGCAGTAAGCGGGCTCGCCAGCATGGTTCTTGCGCCTGCGCCTTGCCTTCCCTCAAAGTTCCGGTTGCTGGTAGAAATACAATATTCACCGGAAGGAATTTTATCTTCATTCATGCCGAGACAGGCGCTGCAACCGGCCTGCCGCACTTCGAATCCGGCATCGGTAAAAATGGCATCCAGTCCTTCCGCAACAATTTGTGCGGCTACCTGTTGCGAACCCGGAACGATCATCACTTTTACCCTATCGCTTTTCTTTTTACCCTTTATAACGGAAGCCACTAAACGCAGATCTTCGATCCGCGAATTGGTACAGCTCCCAATAAAAACATTTTGAACGGGCAATCCTTTTAAACGTTGCCCTGATTCCAAACCCATATATTGAAGTCCTTTAATTATATTTTTACGCTCTCCCTCATCAGGAATGCTTTCTACAATGGGCACGGAACCATTAATGGAAATTCCGAGACCAGGATTAGTACCATACGTTATCATGGGTTCTATATCACCGGCATGAATGTCTATTTCCTTATCAAATACAGCATCTTCATCTGAATATAATTTTTTCCATTCTTCGAGCTTAGTAATCCAATGCTCACCAATAGGAGCAAACCGCCGGTTCCTGATGTATTCAAAAGTCGTTTCATCCGGCGCGATCATTCCACCTCTTGCACCCATCTCAATACTCATATTGCAAATGGTCATTCGTGCTTCCATCGAAAGCCCGCGCATCGTTGAACCAGCAAATTCTACAAAATAACCTGTAGCGCCGCTGGCCGATATTTTAGATAAGATATACAGAATAATATCTTTAGAAACTACCCCTTTGTGCAAGTCACCTTCGATGTTGATACGCATAACTTTCGGCTTGCTTTGCAAAAGACATTGCGTTGCAAAAACCATTTCAACCTCGCTGGTGCCAATGCCAAAAGCTACCGATCCAAATGCACCGTGCGTAGAAGTATGACTGTCACCACAAACTATCGTCATACCGGGCTGGGTTATCCCAAGTTCCGGGCCTATCACATGCACGATTCCCTGGAAAGGATGGCCAAGCCCATATAATTCAATATTATGTTTTTTACAATTCTGCACCAGTTGTTCAACCTGCATCCTGGATAGCATATCCTTAATAGGGAGATTTTGATTTATTGTTGGCACATTATGATCTGCAGTGGCCACCACTTTTTCAGGCCGCAGTACTTTCAATCCTCTTTTTTCAATACCGGCAAATGCTTGCGGGCTGGTTACCTCATGAATAAAATGTTTGTCAACATAAATGACATCCGGGCCACCCGGAATTGTTTTTATAAGGTGCTTTTCCCAAATTTTTTCGAATAATGTTTTACTCATTTCTTTCTCTTTAAAAAAAGCGGGGGACAATCCCCCACCTGTCAAAACTAAACCGCATGAAAATTATATGGCTACTAATTCTTTTTTCTTGTAAGCCTTTGCAAGCCCGGAGAGATCCATGTCGCCGATCTCCTTTTTTGTGTCGGCGATTTCTAAAAAACGTTCATACAAATAATCAACGTCATTGCGGTTAAACTGGTATCCCAGCTTCTGAAACCGGAAAGCCAAAGCGCTTCGTCCACTCCTGGCCGTTAGAACAATTTTTGAGCTGTCGGCACCTACTTCTTCCGGTGCAATAATTTCGTACGTAGAAGAATTTTTAAGAAACCCATCCTGGTGAATGCCTGATGAATGCGAAAATGCATTGCTGCCAACAATCGCTTTATTCGGCTGAACAGGCATTCTCATTATGTCGGAGACTTTCCGGCTCATCGGGTTTAGCAGCTCCGCTTTAATATCGGTGTAACAATTAAGGTCTTGATGCTGCCTTATTATCATGACGACTTCTTCCAGCGACGTGTTTCCTGCTCTCTCGCCAAGGCCATTTATTGTGCATTCAATTTGCCGTGCACCGTTGATCACGCCGGAAATAGAATTAGCTGTTGCCAGGCCAAGATCATTATGGCAATGGCAGGAAATAACCGCTTTATCGATATTGCTTACATTATTTATGAGCCAGGCAATTTTTTCTCCGTATTGATGAGGCAAACAATAACCGGTAGTGTCCGGAACATTAATGGTAGTAGCCCCGGCTTTGATGACGGCCTCAACAACAGTGGCCAGATAGTCATTGTCCGTTCTGCCGGCATCTTCTGCATAAAATTCAATATTGTCAGTATAATTTCTCGCCCATTTTACACATTGAACGGCTCTCTCTAAAATCTCTTTTCGCGTAGAATTGAATTTGCTTTTGATATGCGAGTCCGAGGTGCCAATACCTGTGTGAATGCGCGGCCGCTTTGCAAATTTTAATGCTTCACCTGCTGCATCTATATCTTTTTTAACGGCCCGCGATAGCGCACAAACTACGGGGTTAGTAACGTTTTTTGATATTTCCTGGACTGATAAAAAATCCCCCGGACTTGAGATAGGAAAACCCGCTTCAATGATGTCAACACCGAGATGCTCAAGTTCTTTCGCCAACTCTACTTTTTCTTTGGTATTAAGCTTACATCCGGGTACTTGTTCGCCATCACGTAACGTTGTATCGAAAATTAATATTTTGTTCATAACAATAATCTTAAATGAATTATTTTAAAAATCAGCAAGCAATCATCTTACATGAGTCTTCGAAAATAGCCTATATAACGTGGATTTTAATGGACAAAATAGCAGAAATTTACATTGCCGAAAGGAATAGTAATTTTGCAAAAGCCTTGTTACCACTGTTCTTGAGCATAAATAATTTACGATGCCCAACCGATCTGCCGATTCTTTGTTTCAATTAATTCATTCTCTTCAAAAGTCAGAAAAGAGAAATTTCAAGTTGTATGTTCAACGAAATACATCCAATAACGATCTTAAAATTGTGCAGTTATTTGATGCCATTGATAAAATGAAAGAGTATGATGAGAAAGACCTGGTCAACAAAACGGCTTCCATAAAACGAGAGCAACTTTCAAATATGAAAGCGCACTTATACAGGCAAATACTTGCCAGTCTGCGGCTGCTTGAAAGCAACGAAAACATAGAAATACAACTTCATGAACAACTGGATCATGCATTGATACTTTACAACAAAGGCCTGTATCTCCAAAGCCTGAAAATACTGGACCGCATAAAAGAAAACGCCAGGCCTTATAATCAGCTCAGCTCACTTAGCGAAGCCATATTTTTAGAAAAAAAAATTGAAACTCTGCATATTACCCGCAGTATGCAGGACCGGGCGGATGCGCTGACAACAGAGGCTGACCAAAATAATGACAAGCTGATTAAGATAACCAAGCTCTCAAATCTATCATTGCAATTATATAGCTGGTATATTAAGAATGGCCATGCAAGAAATGAAGCTGACGAGAAAGAAATGGAAAAATATTTTCACGAAAACTTAACCGGTGAGCTGCAATCGCCGGAAGGATTTTATCAATACCTGTATTATAATCAAAGCTATTGCTGGTATGCATTCATAAGGCAGGATTTTTTATTGTATTACCGTTATGCACAAAAATGGGTAGATCTTTTTAGCCGCGATCCGGTCATGATTGAAACGGAAACAGCCAACTATATAAAAGGTCTTCATAATTTACTGAACGCACATTTTACACTAAGAAACGTAAAAGGATTTACTAAAACACTTCAATTATTTGAGGAGTTTAATAACGCCGCTATTGTAAAACAAAATTTTAATAACAGGATACAGGTCTTCGTTTACCTGTATGTAGCAAAAATTAACAGGCATTTTTTGGAAGGCACTTTTAAAGAAGGTTTAGCGATTGTTCCTGAAATTATGAATCAGCTTAAAGAATACAATGTATATCTTGATAATCACCGCGTGCTTGTATTCTACTATAAAATTGCGTCTTTATATTTTGGCGCGGGAGACTATGATACCGCAATAAATTACTTGAATAAGATCATTAACTGGAAAGTCGATTTAAGAAATGATCTTCAATGTTATTCCCGGTTGTTGCATCTTATCGCACATTATGAAATCGGAAATTTTCAACTGCTGGAATATCTTATTAAATCCGTTTACCGCTTCATGGCGAAGATGCAGAATTTAAGCCTTGTTGAAGAAGAGATATTTAAATTTTTAAAGAAATCCTTTTATTTATCTGCAAAAAAATTAAAGCCTGAATTTGAAAAGCTTCTCGATACGATCAGGCAGTTTGAAACAAGTAAATTTGAAACAAGGGCCTTTGCATATCTCGATGTTATTTCGTGGCTGGAAAGTAAAGT
>JALZAJ010000489.1 GCA_030948465.1 Bacteroidota bacterium | reverse complement strand
TTTCCTTACTGTATTTTCCACTTTCAGACTCAATAATTTCCTGCACCTCATCATAATTAAAACGATGATCGCTGTGAATAAACGTTTTTCCGAGCCAGTAGTCTTTTACCTTTCCTTTATTCATTATAAAGATCACAGAGAAAGTATATTTGTCCTCATGCGGCCGTAAAGAACAAAGCTCATTCGATATTTTTTCCGGAAGCATGGGATTAACCCGGTCAGGCAAATAAACACTCGTCGCCCTGCTGTAACCTTCCTCGTCAAGCGCACTGTCCGGCGTTACAAAATGGCTTACGTCTGCAATATGAACACCCACTTCATATTCATCTTTGTGTATTTTTTTTATGGACAATGCATCGTCAAAATCTTTTGCGTCGGCGGGATCAATAGTAAAAGTAAGTTCCCTCCGGTAATCCTTCCTTTTCAAAAGTTCCATCTCGTCAATCGTTCCGTTAAGAGCTTCAGCTTCTTTTAGCACCTTTGCTGAAAATTCGAGAGGAAATCCGTTTTGAATAATAATCTCCTTCATCGCCATATCTCCCCGGTCTTTAGCCCTCAATACACTTACCACTTCCCCTTCAGGTTTTTTTTCACCCTTTTGCCAATTTAAAAATCTCACTACCACCCTGTCTTTATTAGTTGCTCCGTTAAGATTGCGGGTGCTAATATAAAAGTCGGGAACGGGTTTTTGGCTTTCAGGTTTAAAGAACGCAAAATTGTCGCTTACCTCAATTGCTCCAATAAATTCCGTTTGTTTTCTTTCCGTCACTTCCTGGATAACGCCCTCGATGCGTCTGCCGTTAGATTCCTTTATTTTCACCTGAACCGCGTCTCCATCCATTGCTTTATTGAAATCGTTTGGACGTACTAATACATCTTTTTCTCTTCCTTCCACTACCACATAACCAATTCCGGACCGTGTAATTTCTAAAACCCCTTTTACCAGCGGAGGATGTTTTTTCTTTCCCATTTTTTTACTCATAAATTTCTGCCACTTTTAATATTCAAACGCCAACTGTTGACTGCACAATCGCGTAAACGCAATGTACACAATCTATTGCTAACGCATGTAAAAGGGAGTTGTTCAATATCTATTTTCAACAGTGATTTTTTTTGAAGGAGAACCTTAAACTTAAAGATGATTCGCTTGAATTACCGGATGATAAAAAAAGCTCCCTAAGCGAAAAAAGTCATTTGGCTGTCATTTAAAAACTGTGATGGAAATTAGTTACATATTTAAAATAACCTATATTCATTTTTTTCTATCTTTGGATCAGCCTGTTTTTAATCCTCCCACTTTTTTTAAATTTTAATTTCTGGTCATGGAAAGAGAATTAGAAAAAAGACGTGTTAATAATGAGAAGCTAATTTTTGGAATATTCATCGTTTCTATTATAATTACGATCATTGTTTCCATCTTGTTATGAGCTTTGGAATTAGAACTTCAAACCAAAGGCTCGAATAAAAGATACTTTCACATCTTATAGCGGAAGACGGTAAAGGAGTATCAGTTTGGAGGGTTTCCACCTGATTTCATGCATACTGCGCAAGGGGTAAATTAGTGAGGTTTTCACACCATAATTCTCCATATATCTCGTTGAAAAAAATCAAACCTTTTTACCTTAATAAACGATTAGTTAGAAGGGCTGGATAATTCAACTTTTTTACTTTTTTGTGCGATTGAATTATTAAAATAATAGGGTTAATAGGAGCAACTACAATAATTTTTATCTTTTGAAATTATGCGTTTTGTATTTTGTATTCTATATAAAAAAAAATAAATTAATGAGTTTTTTCAATATAAATTAATTCACTGTATTGTTCCCTGGGCAGTCAAAATTACACGGATTGATTTTTAATAATAGTATAGCTTCTCTTTAATTTTAAAAATCTTTTTTCAAACAAATTATAAGAAAGGGCTGCCATGGTTATTGAAAGAATTACGACCACCAATACATATAAAACATCGTAGGTAAAAAAACTATTTCGGAAAAATTTTTTAAATCCCATAAGGGTTAGTTGAGCAATGCTCGGATGAAAAATATACAGGCCATAAGAATATTTGCCAAACAGTTTTAACCATCTGTTTTCAAGGTTACATAAAAAATTGCCACTTACAGCGCTCAGTATAATAAGTCCGAAAAAAAGTGCGGGTATCACGTCTAAAAAATAACCATCGATGAAACCGGGTAATTCGACAATCCGGAATGAAAGAAGAAGGACAAATAAGATAACAATGGCCTGAAAAATTTTGTTTTTTGTAAGTGCGATAATTTTATGAAAGCGTTCTTTATGAAACAATACAAACGCTGCATAAGCACCGATGCCAAGATGGCTAAAACGGCAAACGGTAAAAATATAGACAGGGTTTCTGTTGGTATGCAAAATTCCTTCTACGCTTAATAAATGTAACGATGCACCGGTAACGATACCAATAAGTATAAAAATGAGAATCAGGCTGTGAATGCGTTTATAACCGAGCTTCACGATCCATGGCCATATAATATAGAATTGCTCCTCAACGCAGATTGACCAGGCAATCTCAAATATTCCCCGGTTGTATGCAGCAAATAAAAGTTGAAAATTAATGGTAAAAGTGTATAGATAAGCAAGATTAGTGAGCACCGGCGTTGAATGATAATTGCCATCTGTTTTATTAAGAACAAAATCAATTAAACAGATGATCAGGGTGCCAAAAGCCAGATAGATCGGCCAGATCCTGAGCATCCGTCGTACATAGAATTTTTTAATGGAAATGGTATGTTCCTGTTTTAATTCAGAAAATAAAAGATATGTAATGAGGAAGCCGCTTAATACAAAGAAAAGCGTTACACCGTATCGCCCAAGGTCGAAGAAATAAAATTTAAAAGCATTAGAATAACCGGGCGTCATTAAGGCTTTATACTCGGACACATGTTCCAATATAACGAACAGCGCAGCGATGAATCTAAGGCCATCGAGATTCTTAAAATAAATTTTCACAAAAACGCCGGGTTATTTATTAATCACAAATTTTTTCACGTTCAAAGAACGAAAATTATATCCTTATCTTATCATTATTTAAATATTATTTCAATTTTCAAGTTAGCAGTTACAAATAAGATTAGCATTCTCAAACAACCCGTGGCGGCAAATTTTCGTCACAAGGCGTTAAGTCAATGAGTAATTTATTCCCAATAAATTTCCTGGGACGATTCGACAACTTGTATTTAAAGTAATTAATATATTTACATAAAATAAGCTACTAATCTTATTCTCTTTATGCTAAAAGCACCAAACCCAGCTTTTTCATCTTACAACTATTTCGAAGCCTTATTTAATAATGCGGAAGAAAATAATATATTATTAATGGATGAAGATGGAGTTATTGCCACTGTCAATCGTGCCTTCACTAAATCTTTCGGCTATAAGCCCGGAGAAATTATTGGGGAAAATATGGCCATACTATTTACCGAAGAAGACCGGAAAAAAAATAAACCGGAAAAGGAGATTGCGGAAGTTTTAAAAAAGGGACAAGCATACGATAATAACTATATCGTTTCAAAAGATAAAACAATTACATGGATATCGGGTGAATCGGTGCTGCTGAAGAATAACGAGAATGATATCAGCATTTTGAAAATTATTCAAAATATTCATCAGCAAAAAATATCAGAGGCCTCTTTAAAACGAATGAACGAGTTCAATGAAAGCATATTGAGTTCTATTGAAGATGCAGTAATTGTGCTGGATAAAAATATGAATATAATAAAGGCCAACAGGGCATTTGCAACGATTTTTAAAAATTATACGGATAAAGTACAAAAAATAAATTTTGCGGATTTTATACACCCGTTTGATGCATTTAAGGAACTTTTAAATGGTGTTCAAAATGCAATTGTCACCCGGTCGGGCTTTTCAAATATTCCAATTGAAATAGAAATCTCTCCCGGAGAAAGAAAGATATTTGATGTGAACTGCAGCCCAATGCAGTATGTAAATACGGGAAACAATATACTGTTGGTGATACACGACATTACCGTGCACAAGCAGGTAGAAAGAGAGCGGGAAGATGTAATAGGCTTTGTGGCGCACGAGCTTAGAAATCCGCTGGCAAACCTGGTTCTGTGCAATGAACTGATGAGTGACGCTATAAAAGAAAATAACCAGGAAGACATTAATGACCTCCTCGTGCGCAATAAAAATAACGTGTCGCGCCTCAATAAAATGATCGCGGAACTTTACGATGCAACGCGGGTAAATTCCGGAAATTTAAAGCTTGATATCACCAGTTTTAATTTTGAAGGCATGATAAGGGAAGCCATTGAAACCATAGAGGTGCTTCAGCCTTCTTATAATATTGCGGTGAAAGGGGATGGCAATTTTGAAGTGAATGGCGACCGGTACCGCCTTATACAGGTTGTCACGAATTATTTAAGCAACGGAATTAAATATTCTGATGGAAATAACGAAGTGATTCTTACGATTACCCAC
>JALZAJ010000018.1 GCA_030948465.1 Bacteroidota bacterium | reverse complement strand
CCGGTGATGGCAACCATCCAGTTTTATTTTACGTGGAGAGGCCTCTTTATTATCACAGGTCTGGCAGGACTTATCTGGGGATTGGTTTGGTATGTATTTTACAGAGACCCGTCTCAACATCGCTCAGCTAACGAGGCAGAGCTCAATTACATTGAAAACGGCGGAGGCATCATAAACTATGAGGATAAAAAACTTACTAATGCTACATCCGCTTTTACAAAGCAAAACCTACGCGAAGTTTTTTCACACCGAAAATTATGGGGTATTTATTTAGGGCAGTTTGCCATTACATCAACCCTATGGTTTTTTCTTACCTGGTTCCCGGTGTACCTGGTAAAATACCGCGGATTCGATTTTATTAAAATAGGATTTTTAGCCTCAGTTCCTTTTCTTGCTGCATTTGCCGGGATTTTATTATCAGGATTTTTATCCGATTTTTTAGTGAAGAAAAAAGTTTCTGCAGATATTGCCAGGAAGATCCCCGTCATAACCGGACTGCTGCTGTCGGTCGCAATTATTGGTGCCAATTATGTAAACAGTCCTGCATTAATAATTTTATTTATGGCTGTTGCTTTTTTTGGAAATGGCATGGCATCTATTACGTGGGTTTTCGTTTCACTGTTAGCGCCCAAACATTTAATTGGAGTAACCGGCGGCGCCTTTAATTTTATTGGAAATTTGTCTTCGGTGACTGTGCCGTTCATTATTGGCTTTCTTGTAAGGAATGGCGACTTTAAACCGGCACTAATTTTTATAAGTGTCATGGCCATTTTAGGAATTTTCTGTTATGTTTTTCTTGTGGGAAAAATAGAACGTATAGAAATAGTATAACCACATCTTAAAAAATATTCATGCAAAAATTCATTAGTGTTGATTGGGGCACATCCGCTTTAAGGATTAGAATTATTGACGCTGCTAAAGCGCTGCCATTGGCAGAAGTATCCAATAACACCGGAATTTCTGCCGTATTTAATTTGTGGAAACAAAGCGAAAAATCCGAGAGCGAGAGATTATGTTTTTATCAAGCCGTACTACTTACCGAAATAAAAGCGCTGGAAGAAAAATTAGATTTCTCTATCAGCGATTTGCCATTAGTGATTTCAGGAATGGCTTCTTCCAGCATAGGCATGATCAATTTACCTTATAAAGAAATTCCATTTAGTATGGATGGCCACGATCTAAATGTAAAAATGATTGAGGGAACAAAAGAACGCAAGAATGAAATGCTAATCATTTCCGGAGCGAAAACCGATGATGATGTGATGCGTGGAGAAGAAACACAATTAATAGGAAGCGTCATAAACGTGGATAAAGAAGATCATCTTTTTATTTTTCCCGGTACACATTCAAAGCATATACTGGTAAGAGATGGAAAAACAATAGATTTTAAAACCTACATGACTGGCGAGCTTTTTGAATTACTTTCCAAAAAAAGTATTTTATCAAACGACGTAGAGACAACGTATGATCTATTGAATCCAGGTAATTTAGAAAGCTTCGAAAAAGGAGTTGCAGAGAGTATGCATACAAACATTTTGAATAGCGCATTCCGCGTAAGAATAAATAACGTGTTTGAGAAACTATCAAAACAACAAAATTATTGCTACCTCAGCGGCCTGTTAATTGGAACAGAATTAAAAGAATTAACTGTCAAAAAAATCCCATGCACTTTAGTTGCAGATGAATTGCAAAAGAAATTTTATAGTGCCGCAATGCAAAAGTTAAATATCAATCACGTAAAATATTTGGATGCAGCGAAAGCTTTAATAGACGGGCATTGTAAGGTTTTTGGATTGTATAAAGAAGAACTGGGCTTGAACGAAGAAATATAAAAAGAGTATGGTAATCACCATACGCTTTTAAAAATATAAAAACACCGCAATCAACTCACTTCTTCACCGTATTCTCTTTTAATGTTGCAGCCTTCTTTACCAGTATGATAAATTCTTTACGATATCCTTCAACATCTTTTCCAACTGACGCACTTGCAATGCTTAGCACCTTTTCATAAGTGCTGTTTCCTTTATACTCACTTTTGCGTAATAACATCGCGAAGCCAGCGACTGCAGTGGCAAAACGAAAATTATCTGACGTCTTGTTAAAGTCAATCGACTGATCCAAAACAGGATGAACGATTAACTCACTGTTATCCTTAGCCGGAGTTTTGTACCGGAATTTTACGGTAAGAATTTCGTCACTAAAAGATGTGTTGGATCGCTTTTTATTTTGATATTTTAATGGATCTACATTTTTCAAATATTCCGACTTTACACCAGCAGGAACGATCTCATATAAGGCCGTTACTGTATGACCACTCCCCAGTTCACCCGCATCCTTTTTATCGTCATTAAAATCTTCTTTATTTAACAGGCGGTTCTCATAACCTATCAGGCGATAGCCGGCCACCTTTTCAGGATTGAATTCCAGTTGAAGTTTTACATCTTTTGCAATAGTAAATAATGTGCCTCCAAATTCGCTTACCAAAACTTTCTTTGCTTCATTTATTCCATCAATGTAAGCATGATTTCCATTTCCTTTATCCGCAAGTTGTTCCATCTTAC
>JALZAJ010000004.1 GCA_030948465.1 Bacteroidota bacterium | reverse complement strand
CATAAAAAAAGTGAGCATCATAACATACTCACTAATTTTTTTATTGAAAAAGATTTATTATCCCATATATTCTTTAAGAAGACTGCATCTTGATGCTGTCCGTAACTTAGTCAGGGCCTTATCTTTTATTTGCCTTACCCGTTCTCTTGTTAAACAAAATCTTGCGCCTATATCTTCAAGGCTCAAGGGCTGATCAACACCAATGCCATAGAAAAAACAGATCACTTCTTTTTGCCTTTCAGTAAGAACGCTTAAGGAGCGCTGAATTTCCTGGCGTAGGGAATCTCTAAACATAATTTGTTTATCGGCGCTATCGGCGTTTCCATTTACTAATACATCTATCAATGTGCTCTCTTCGCCATCGCTCAAGGGCGAATCCATGCTGACATGTCTTGCAGCTACGTTCATTGTTGCAGAAACTTCATCGGTATCGATATCAAGAAAAAAGGCAAGTTCTTCAGCAGTGGGTGTGCGTTCAAATTCCTGCTCCAGTTGCGAGAATGCCCTGCTGATACGATTGGTTAATCCTACTTTATTTAAGGGTAATCGCACGATTCTTGATTGCTCCGCGAGGGCTTGCATTATGCTTTGGCGTATCCACCACACACCATAAGAAATAAATTTAAAACCTCTCGTTTCATCGAACCGCTGTGCGGCTTTAATTAATCCGAGATTTCCTTCGTTAATTAGATCGGGAAGTGTAAGCCCTTGATTTTGATATTGCTTTGCGACAGACACTACAAACCGCAGGTTAGCTTTTGTTAGTTTGTCAAGAGCCGCCTGATCACCTTGTTTTATTCGAAGAGCCAGTTTGACCTCTTCTTCAGGAGTTATCAGATCCACTTTACCAATTTCCTGTAAATACTTTTCCAGGCTTTCGCTTTCACGGTTGGTAATAGATTTAGAGATCTTGAGCTGACGCATACTCATAGTTGTATTTTTAAGGGGGGTTACAACATAATAGTTTGATAATAGTACTTTAAGTTACACCTTGCTGTACTAAACGTAATTTATAATGTTTTAAGTATGCCGCCAAAAAAAATGTATCCTATTTTATATTTAATTATTCGAAACAATCTTTTTTAAATATATTTCCAAATAAAAGTATAAATTAGGTCGGTTAGTTAAATTATTTTATATTATTGCACATATACAACATAGATTAATAAAAAGATGAGTAAGAAAATACAGTACACACTTGAGTATCCGGTAAGATGTTCGCCTGGCATATTATATGAATTCCTTTCAACATCAACCGGGCTTCAGGAGTGGTTTGCTGATAAGGTTGAAGATAAAGACGGCTTGTTCAGTTTCGCATGGAATGGGTCGGCGGAAGAGGCAGAAGTGTTGGCAAGTGAAGAAAATAAATCAATCCGCTTTCATTGGACAAATTCTCCAAAAGATGAATATTTTGAGTTTAGTATAGAAAAGTCAGAGGTAACCAATCTCACTATATTAGTTATAAATGATTTCGCAGAAAAAAAAGAAATCAAAGACCAAAGTCAGCTTTGGGAAACACAAGTTAAAGAGTTATTTCACCGGCTGGGAAATTAATCTTTACAAATTCAATTAATTCCCGGTAAGTTTTCTCCAAAAAATTCTGCACATTATTGAAATTACGGATATCAGTTTTTCCGGAAATTTTGAGGAAATTTTTTGAATAAATCCCTGCAAATGTTTTCTTATCAATATCATGTGCGTGTACATAATTGTCCTTTTCAAAGTGATGATGCCATTGATCATCATTAACACACACGAAGAAATTTGAATTTTTGATATAGTCAAAACAATCAGAAAAACTCATCTTGCTTAGGCTCTCCTCTCCTGAAATATGGAGGGTTATGCTAAAAAAATTTCCCCACCAGAACATGGTTCTGATGGCGAATATTTTTTCTTTATCAAAAAATGCGGGATAATCGAGCATCACATAAGGTAATCCCAAATAGTTTTCGCCCTTCGAAATTTTACCTCCTTTCGTGATTTCAAATAGGGAATGTGAGTTAATTTCTTCTTTAGAAACACGTTTATAATTTTCAAGTATTTCTCCAAACAGCAAATACACTTTATCGATAATTCTCTGTTTCGTTAAAATCCAGCTTGCGTTATTTACAAGCTCCATTTCAAGTCTTGAAAGATGTATTTTTGTTTTTACGCTCATACATGAAATTTACAATAAAGGAATTAATACATCCCGCATCCTGACGTTACCTGCATGTTTAAGAAACTCGATAAACTTATTTTAAAAGCTTTCTTGTGGCCATTTATTGCCACCTTTTTTATTTCATTGTTTGTATTCATGATGCAAATATTGTGGAAATATATTGATGATCTCGTTGGCAAAGGGCTTGATATTTTAACACTGGTTAAGTTTCTTATTTATGCCAGCGCTACACTTGTTACTCTCGCATTGCCCATTGCCATTTTACTCTCTTCTATAATGACCTTTGGAAAGCTCGGTGAAAGTTTTGAATTGGTCGCTATTAAATCATCCGGCATTTCTTTGTTACGGTTTATGCAACCGTTGTTTTTTGTTTCAATAGTTCTTACTGGTATTGCCTTTTTGTTTGCCAATTATATTGCTCCGGTTGCCAATCTAAAATTTGCAGTTATTTATAATGATATTTATCGCAAGAGCCCGGCCTTTGATCTTAAGGATGGCGTTTTTTATAATGGTTTTAGGGGATTCTCTATAAAAGTTGGCAAGAAGGAAAAGGATAAAAGTACGTTGCATAATGTGCTGATATATGAACAGTCGTATGGGGTACAGGATAATACCATCATATCAGAAAATGGAAAAATGACCGTAAGCACCGATAAAAAATTCCTGGAATTCAGACTGCAAAATGGTCACCGGTACGAGGAAAAAGGTGATTTTAATTCCAATGAAAACGAATTTGTATCACTGGGTTTCAAAGAATATAATAAGCTGTTTGATCTTACGCAGCTCAATATTCAAAAAACATCCGACAGCCTTTTTATGAACAACATGCGTATGAAAACATTGAGGCAGCTTGATAAAGATATTGACTCCTTAAAAAAAATTCCCGATTCATTGATCAAAAGAAATAAATCGGATCTTAAGATATATTTTCAATTTGCAAAGTATAAGGACAGCGCCATTACAAAAAAAGAAACGATTGCGGCAGAAAATAAAATAGAGCCTGAAAAAAAGAAAACATTTGATGATCTCATTCCTGATAGTTTACGGCAGACCGTTAGAGATCAAACCATCAACACCATAAGTAACCTACGCAACCTGCTGCAGATATCTACCGCTGATTATAATGCAAGGCTAAGTGATATAACTTACCATAAAATAGAATGGCATAAAAAACTTTCGCTTTCTTTTGCGTGTCTTGTTTTATTTTTTATAGGAGCGCCTCTTGGTTCTATTATAAGAAAAGGCGGCCTGGGATTACCGTTAGTGGCTGCTCTTATCTTTTTTCTAATCTTTTATCTGCTAAATATTTTTGGAGAAAAGTTTACAAAAGACAATGTACTTGATCCTGTTACAGGTATGTGGCTTCCGGTAATTGTGCTTACCCCGGTGGGAATTTTTTTGACCTATAAAGCCATGCATGATTCGCAACTTTTTAATAAGGAATACTATTACAGGCTCTTTAAAAAATTGAGATTGGGTTTAAGCAAGCTATTAGGTTTTTAATGCTAAGTGACGAACATTAGCCGATATCTAAAGCAAAAAATATTACCTGCTTCCTTAAATAGACTCAGCCTTTGTTTAGAGGCAATTTTTAAATGAAATGCAACTATAACAAAGGCTGATGTATTGAAAAGCAATCTGGTGCAAATGTATAAATTCTGTAGTATGTTTTCCAAATATTTTCTAAAATATTTTTTTTAAGGCTGTTAATTTTTTAATAGCATGTTCGCACCCATTGCAATGCGGGGGTATCATCTTCAAAAGTCATATATTCGTTCATCTCAAAATAAAATGACCACAATGGAAATATGGAAAGAATACCAGGAAAAAAACAAAGAAAGATTTTTAAATGAAATGATGGAACTTCTTCGAATTCCATCAGTAAGTGCAAAGAGCGAGCACAAAAAAGATATGCTTGCCTGTGCTGAAGCGGTGAAGATGAGCCTGCTAGCTTCCGGGGCTGATAAAGCGGAAATACTTTCTACTGATGGGTTTCCGGTGGTGTATGGCGAAAAAATAATTGATAAAAATAAACCAACTGTATTAGTGTATGGCCATTATGATGTACAACCGGCTGAACCCCTGGAACTCTGGCATAGCGGGCCTTTTGAACCGCTTATAAAAGACGGAAAGGTGTATGCCCGCGGTTCCGCTGACGATAAAGGCCAGTTTTACATGCACGTGAAAGCCTTTGAAACGCTGGTAAAAACCGGCACGATGACCACTAATATAAAATTTTTAATAGAAGGAGAAGAGGAAGTAGGTTCTCCTAATTTAGGCAAATTTGTTTCTGAAAATAAAGAGCTTTTAAAAGCAGATGTGATCCTGATAAGTGATACTTCTATGCTTAGCATGGAAAACCCTTCGCTGGATATCGGCGTCCGGGGCCTTTCCTATATTGAAGTAGAAGTAACCGGTGCAGACAGGGATCTGCATAGCGGCACTTATGGCGGCGCAGTAGCTAATCCAATAACGATACTTGCTCAAATGATAGCCTCCTGTCACGATGAAAATAACCATGTTACAATTCCTGGCTTTTATGATGATGTAGTTGAAGCATCTGCTGAAGAAAGAGAACTCATGAACAAAGCTCCCTATGATGAGAATGAGTACAAAAAAGACGTGGGTGTAAATGAACTATGGGGAGAAAAAGGATTTACCACCAATGAAAGAACAGGCATTCGTCCGACACTTGAGATAAATGGAATATGGGGTGGATATATGGGTGAAGGGGCAAAAACAGTTTTACCTTCTAAAGCAACCGCTAAAATTTCTGCAAGACTTGTTCCTAATCAGTCATCTGAAAAAATAACCCAACTTCTTTTAGATTATTTTAAAAATATTGCTCCCGCAGCGGTGACGGTTAATGCATTTGAGCACCATGGCGGCGAGCCTTACATGACGCCAATTGACAGTAAAGGTTATCGGGCTGCAGCGAAAGCAGTTGAGCAAACATTTGGAAAAACACCGATCCCTGTGCGTGGCGGGGGAAGCATTCCCATTTGTTCCATACTTGAAAAAGAGTTAGGCATAAAAATTATATTTATGGGATTCGGCCTGGATAGTGATAACCTTCATTCGCCTAATGAAAAATATGGAATTAAAAATTTTTATAAGGGCATCGAGACTATCCCCTATTTTCATAAATACTTTGCTGAAAACAGTAACGCCGGTTAATTCAACTTCTAATAAAATTTCTATTGATCTTTAAAATCAAAACGCTCAATATTATTTTTATAACGTCACGTGAGACTTCAAAATCACGAAACCGCAAACTATAAAAAGTGTAATTTGCTTTTCTAAATGCTTCAGCAACTTCACATACAGAATTATGCTATAATTGATGCTATCAGGATTAATTTTTCACCTCATTTAAATATCATTACCGGGGAAACAGGAGCGGGAAAAAGCATCCTGATGGGAGCGCTGAACCTTGTGCTTGGCGAACGTGCCGATACCTCCGTTTTAATGAACAAAGAAAAAAAATGTTTTATCGAAAGCATTTTTAAAACCGGCCATCCGGCCATAAAAGATTTTCTACAGAATAACGATCTGGATGGTGATGATGAAATTGTAATCAGAAGGGAAATTTCTACTAACGGTAAATCGAGAGCATTCATAAATGATACGCCGGTAAATTTGAATCAACTAAAACAATTGTCCACATTACTGGTCGATCTTCACCAGCAATTTGATACACTGGAACTTGGTGACAATGATTTTCAGCGGGAAGTGATAGACGCACTTGCCGGCAATGGTAAAGATCTTTCACGATATCAAAATGTTTATAAAAATTATCGCATTGCTTTAAAAGATCTTGAAAAGATTAAAGAGGAACAGGGTGCAGCCAATAAAGAATTTGATTACCATCAATTTTTATTTGATGAGCTTGAAGAAGCCAATTTTTCTGAAAATGAAATAGAAAATATTGATGCTGAAATCAGGTTGATGAGCAATTCAGAAAATATAAAAACGGTTCTTTCTGACATATATCTTCAAATGCAGGAAAACGAAGAGCCGCTTGTTGCTCAAATAAAATTGATGAACATTAAATTACAGGGCTTACGTAATTTTCATCCCACTATCGAAGCGCTGACGTCAAGGCTTCATTCGGCTCAAATAGAATTACAGGATATCGCAGAGGAGATAAACAATTTAAACAACAGTGTGAATTACAATGCCGGAAAAATAGAGGTTTTGAATGAGCGTATGGCGGAAGGATACCGGCTGCTTAAAAAGCATAACGTGCTTACAACCGCTTCGTTGCTAAAAATAAAGGAAGATCTTTCAGCAGAACTTGAAAAAGTTACTAACCTCACGGATACTATTTTATTAAAAGAAAAACAATTGAACGAATTGTATGGTGAAGCATTAAAAATAGCGGAGAAACTTTCAGCAAACAGGCAAAGCCAGGTAAGTTCTTTTGAAGCAAACGTGAATGAATTGCTTGATCGTGTCGGCATGCCCAATGCGCGGCTTAAAGTTGAAATAAAAACGGATAAAATATTAAACTTCTTTGGGAATAACCAAATAGAATTTTTGTTCAATGCTAATTTGCCTTCGGGACAAATAGACGACGCAGGCCGATACGAGCCGCTGCGGAAGGTA
>JALZAJ010000557.1 GCA_030948465.1 Bacteroidota bacterium | reverse complement strand
AAACTAAATCCTGCATGAACTTTTTTGATAGCTCAATTATAGAGTTGGTAAACAGCCTCGCCCGAAGATCAGAATTTTTCGACAACACGATAGATGTTATTGTTGGCAGTAATTTGATTAAAGGAGGTTTTGTAGTTTCCATGTTCTGGTTCTTTTGGTTCAAAAAAAGCAATAAGATAACTTTTAACCGTGAACAGATAATAATAACCATGGTGGCGAGTTTAATCGCTATAGTTGCAGCCAGGGTATTGGCTTTAACCCTGCCGTTCAGAATGAGGCCTTTTTTAAATCCGGAACTGCATTTTGTTCCGCCTTTTGGCAAAGAACCAAAAAATTTAGAAGCATGGAGTTCTTTTCCCAGCGATCACGCGGTTTTATTTTTCTCTTTGGCAACTGGCATTTTTCTTATCTCGAGAAAGCTTGGCATCTTCACGTATCTGTATGTTTTGCTGTTTGTCTGTTTTCCGAGACTATACATGGGTTATCACTACCCAACCGATATTATTATGGGTGCGGCAATTGGCGTATTGATAACACTGTTAATCTCAATAAGAAAAATTAGCCAGCCCTTTATCCAACGCGTATTTCAATTTTCCGAAAAAAATCCAGGTTTATTTTTTGTACTGTTTTTTTTATTGACCTTCCAGATTGCTACACTGTTCAGTGATAGCCGGGTAGTTGGCGGATATATATATCAAATCCTTAAAAATTTATTCGGATAAAAATTATTTGACCTTAATCTGCAAAGAGACGGAAAGAGCAATAACGATATGGAGTAATATTGCCGCGAGCCGCGAAGGGAATTCCAAATTTCATCTGTTGCTTTTATTTTTTCGTACATACCCTTTTACCCATAAATATCATTATGAAAAAATTCCTCTGCTTTTCAATTCTTTTTTTATCCTTAATATCGTGTGCGAAAAAAAATGATAACACAATTATACATGCTGAAAATCCGGTAGCTCCTGTGGATACCATACATACATCTTATCTCGCTCTAGGTGATTCTTATACCATTGGTCAATCTGTGCCTGAAAGTGATAGATTCCCGCTGCAGACTGCTCAGCTTCTAAAGCAACAAAATATCAATATCACTAATCCTGATATTATTGCTGTCACAGGCTGGACAACCGGTGATCTCCTAAATGCTTTAAATACCACACCACCCGCAAAAAATTATTCAATGGTAACACTTCTTATCGGCGTTAATAATCAATACCAGGGAAGATCTTTAGATGAATATAAAACCGAATTTACCGACTTGCTGAACCGTTCTATTTCGTATGCTGCCAATAATAAGAATCATGTATTTGTGCTTTCTATTCCCGATTATAGTGTTACTCCTTTTGCCCGCGGCGGTGATACCGCTAAGATAGCAAAGGAAATTGATGATTTTAATGCAGCTAATAAAGCCATAACATTAACTGCCGGCGTACATTACATTGATATAACGCCGGTTTCACGGGAGGCAAAATATGATCCTTCTTTAATCGCCGGCGACGGCCTTCACCCATCCGGCGCGCAATACAAAAAATGGAGCGAGCTTATTGCCCCTGTAATATTTAAGGAGATAAAATAACGGGGCTTAATTATGATACTTTGGCGGATTGAAACTTTTATAGAAACCGCTGATCAACTCATTACAAACATACCGGACCCGAAGCCAATCGTTGATTGCCGATCGCCCATTATATTTGCCGCTGTATGATCAGCAACGCAGTTTCCCTTTATAAAAAAGCATACGGCGGCTTGTCACCGGGCACCTGGTGGCTGTCTTTGGTAATGCTTGTGAATCGAAGCGGAACAATGGTTGTTCCCTTCATGACGATGTACCTGACACAGCATTACGGCGTATCGATAGGAAAAGCAGGTTTGGTCATGAGCATCTTTGGGTTGGGCGCAATAACAGGAGCTATGCTGGGCGGAAAATTAGTAGATACTATCGGATATTATTACGTGCAAATTGGTGCACTTGTCGGCGGCGGTACTATGTTTATTGTTTTGGGACAAATGCATTCGTATATATCGATCTGCATTACCACATTTGTTTTGGCCGTAATGAACGAGTCTTTCCGGCCTGCGAATACCGTCGC
>JALZAJ010000554.1 GCA_030948465.1 Bacteroidota bacterium | reverse complement strand
GTGAGAATATTAATATTGGTGAGCCTGGCGCCAATATCATCATGCAGATCGGATGATATATTGTTACGCACTTTTTGAACACGCAATAACTGGTTGATGCGGTAACGATACAAAAAATATGCGCCGGCAATCACGGCAAAAATGCACAATAAATAAAACCACCACGTTTGATAAAAAGCCGGGGAAATAGTTAGCGTAACCATAGCAGGCCGTGGGCTTTCTGTTCCATCTGAAAGAATTGTTTTTACTTCAAATGTATAATCGCCGGCCGTCAGGTTAGCAAAATTTAGCGTTTTTTCATCACCCACATTGATCCAGGCAGACGGTTTTTTTTCAAACAAGCGATATGCATAGTTATTAAATTCACCATCATCAAAATTGATGCCGGTGTAACTGATGCTGATAGAATTATTGTTGTGCGAAAATTTTAATTCGGTTTTGCCCGCATGCGATAATGTGTCACCTATTCTGCGGATATCGGTGATATAAATAACTGAAGATAATTTCCTATCTAAAATTTCATCAGGATAAAACCAGGTGAATGCATTATTGAAACCTGCGTATATACGGTTCGTAGCCGAATCATAATAAACCCGGCCATCAACCAAATTTTCATCGGGTAAGCCATCCGCTTTTCTTAGCAAAGTAAACTTTTCGGTAAGCACATTGAAAGCGAGTAACCCTACATTTGTCTGTATCCATACCTGGTTATTCCATGGTCCGTTAATTTGAGCCGACCTGAAAGGGACAAAATTAGCAGGCTTTTGAAAAACTTTAATTTGATTCGTTTGCAGGTTCCATTTAATTAAAACAAAATCCTGGGGACAAATCCATAAGTCATCCTCTTTATCAGTAGTTGAATAAATCCATTGTCCTGATATGTCATCACGAAAACCCGGTATTTTTTCTATTAAAGTATCAAATATTTTTTTGTTCCAATTCCACCTGGTAATACCTTCTCTACCTGACATCCAGATATTACCCTGCAAATCTTCATTTATACACAAAGGGTAGCGAAGCGGAAATGCGTTTTCACCAAAGGCTGGTGAAAAAAGTTTCCATTTGCGGCTATCCATATTCATCATGAATACCCCATGGCCACTGCCCAGGCCAATCCAAAGTTGATGATGACTATCTATAAAGGTGGCTGTAATAGCTACGCTATCAATAACTGCCGGCATGCCTTGCCGCCAAAATTTTTGGGGATTGCCATTCCTGGAAGACAACAATACCAGGCCGATTTGCGTCGGTACCAAAAAGCTATCTTTTTTATAAGCATTTATGTTCCATGGTAGGTTGTATTTGTGAAATTTTTCCAGGTCGATTCTTCGAACGAAGCTGTCGTTTTGATCATACATTAAAACGCCCTGCGAATAGCTGGTTACAAATAACTTATCAGGTACCGGGGCAAAACCAGTAACGTAATTGTCAATATCTCTATTTTTCCCAATAGCAGGTGTCATGATGTTATGAAAGGCGGTTTTACGGAATGATTGCTTGAACAGGCCTTCGTCAATACCAATCCACAACCGTTTATCTTTATCAACAAAGGCCCAGTTGCATTGAATTGAAGGAAGAATATTTCCCTTGAACTCTAATAATTTTTTTGCTGAATCAATCTTAAATATGAAAAGACCATTTCGGTAACCGCTATTGATAGCAAACAAACTGTCGTTTAAAAACAAGATCTTGCTCTTCCAAAAAATTTCATTGGCGATTGAAAAAGGAAATGGCAGAGTGGTGACTTTATTATATTTAAAATCTATCAAATTCAACATAAGTGCATTTTTTTGTTTGTTGAAATCAACAAGGAAACCTTGCCTTTTGGAATTTAATTTTAGCAGCAAATAAGGGTTATAATTCCACTTGTTTAAAATGTTCCGATAACTACCATCAATTTTTTTAAGTTTCCTGTTTTTCACATCTAACAAAAAAAGAAGCCGGCTGTTACCCTGTATGAGCACCTCGCCATTGCCAAGGAGGTCAAGAACGTAAGCGAACACAATTCTTTTTTTTCCAACATCGGCAGGAGAAAATGCATCATATCTAAAAACAAGATGTAGTGATGAATCAAATAGATAGATACCTGTGTATGTTGTGGCGATAATATTTTTGTCGCTGTCAACCAACAGATCAGTAACCCAGTTAGTATTTATTTTTAATTCATTAGCGGAAGGGATAATTAACTGCCGGGTACTGCCTGTATGCGTGTCAAGTATTCCAATGCCTTTAGTAGTGCCTATCGCCAACCGGTGATAAGGTAAAGGTAGAATACGAAAGATATCATTGGATGGAAGGTGGTTGGAAGATCCATCACTATAATATTTTACGAAGTCTTTTCCATCAAAGCGATTTAACCCTCCCCGCGTAGCAACCCATATGAAGCCTTCTTCATCCTGGAGAATATCATTTACTTCATTATTTGAAAGACCGTTATCAGTGTTATAATGATCGAAAGATGTACCTGAGTATTGCGCCGGCGATTGAATTTGTAAAACTCCAAAAAAAAATATAAAAAGTAAAGATGTCATGCACAGCTTCCTTACGTAATTTGGTTTTTTAAATAATGAATGCATACAATAAAGTTATTGTGATTTC
>JALZAJ010000544.1 GCA_030948465.1 Bacteroidota bacterium | reverse complement strand
GGATGATTCCTCTTATTAATCCGGTAATATTTTGGACAAAATGTTTTTAAAATCGAAGCATTAAAATGATTATGAGAACTCTGATTAACATTACACCGCTTAGTGATTTTAGACTTGAATGCGTGTTTAATGACGGCACCAAAAAAATTGCAGATATTAAACCGTTTTTTAAAACAGAAGTATTTAAACCTTTGATGAATAAGAATGCTTTTTCACAAATTAAAAACCGTAAATATTTTGTTGAATGGGCAGGTTGTGAAATTGACCTGAACGCCGATACTCTCTGGCACATCGCTGCAAATGCATAGTGCATTGTTTCAAAATAACATCAAAAATTCCTGTTCCTGCACCCAAATTTAAAATTACTTATTCAACATACTAAGTTGCTGAGGCCTGTTGAAAAAATCATTGGCAATAGAACTATTGAATTTTACATTAGAGAATAAATATTCTTCCATTAATTTTCCATTACTCCTGTAATATTTATTAGAATGACTTAGGACAATATTTCCTTCTTTTTTAAAGTCTGATAAATAAATTTCTTCCGGTTGCACATTATCTTTCAGGGATGGATAGTGTTCTATTTTACGAATAAGCTTGGTGGAATTATCTACTGAAAAAATCCAGCGGTCATGACCCACTTTTGGATCAAAGGTTACGTCAAGCAAAGTAACCTGCTCTCCATTCAATGTCGCTGTTCCTACATTGCGGGGAATTACTCCATCATCAGTAAGTTTAAAAGGAAAGGACATACGATATAGCGCAGACTCACTTGCACAAAGCGGCGAGCAATGTTCATCATCGCACATAAATTCCAGGTCTTTTGCCAGTGGCACAGGATTTACACCATTACCATTAAGCGATGCCCAGTAGCCTGCCTTATCATGACCTACCACTACATCAGCGCCGGCTTTGGTTTTTGATTTTATTAAAAGCTGATGTCCGTCTTTATTGTTTTTGAAGAAAAAAATATCTTCTGATTGTTTAATGATATTTCCGTTTTCATCGTAAAGGCGGTGCGTCCTAACAAACTGCCCGTCCTGTATGCTTTTCCACTGTTCCATTCCACCGGCTGCTGCAACCATCTGCCTTACCAGGCGTTCACCGGAAGGTGGTGAAAAAATAAGCCACCAGGCAAATATGCCAACGAAAACAACTGTGAGCACGACCCCTATTGTTTGAGCAATGCGAATCCTTCGTAGTTTGATCGGCCGTATCAGATCCTGCACTTCCAGTTCAGCTTCCCAGGGCAATTTTACTTTTTCTTCCTTATCCGAAGAATTTTGGTTTCCTTCTTTTTTCATTGCAAATAAATTTATACGTAAGTTAAAAAAAATCCGGCGGTCAAACTAATTTTAAAAATGGATAGCTAAGTTATTCTTCAGTATTAATAAACACTTTTTCTATAATGCTTTCCTTAATTCCCAGCACCCAATCATGTATTTTTTTAAAAGCAATGGGAATCGCCTGCTCAACTGCTTCACTTACTCCTATTCCAATCTCTTCATGTTGGTCTGATTCGCATCCCAGGAAGAGCACCTTTTCTGGCAAAACATTTATTGCCTGTGCCATCATCAAAGCCTTTAAGGGATTGATGTAATGCATATCTGCCAGGAATTCATTCTGTTCATCTTGCGGCAACATTTTTATATCTTTTACTTCCACTTCTTTAAAATGAATGGTGCCTGCCGGACCGCCCCACTTTACAATATCGAGTAAGATCAACACATCATATTTATCAAATAACTGCTGCACCAAATGAATGCCACCGGAGCCGATCTCCATTATTGTCACCGAAGGAGGAAACATGGCTTCCTTCTGAAGTCTTTCTGCAAGCAAAACCCCGAAGGCATCGTCTTGGCGTAGCTCGTTACCAACGCCAGCAATCAATATCTTCGGAAAATTATTTTCCATCTTTTATTTCAAAATAATCAGCAGAAAAATCTTTGTCAAAAACGATGTTGGTACTCCTGCTTTCTGATATCATAACGCCCGGCTTATTCAACGTATCGGCAGTATAACCTACACGGATAGCCGGCAT
>JALZAJ010000502.1 GCA_030948465.1 Bacteroidota bacterium | reverse complement strand
CCTCAGCGGTTGCTTTATGGAGATCAGTAAAGGTATCAATAGATCTGTGAAGTTGAATTCCTTTTTGTATCGCTAATGAATAATCATATTTTCTTTTCCCTTTTACAAAATCACTGATCATATTCCCCACAAGAATTTCAGATTCATTAAAAGAAAGGTAAGCATGGGCGAGGTAATTCATTGCTCAAAATTAACAGGATTGATTTGGAGCAGGGGTTAAGAATGTTTTAATAATTGTTGGCATATAATTTTCATCTCTAAAAGCATTATTCACCAAAAATTTTTTATTATGGCCGATAAAGAAAAAATCTCCCAACCCTCGCAAGGAAGTAACGAGTTAGGGGCCGATACAAATGATACCCATCTTGGTTCACATATTTCCGCGGGATCTAACACCCAACTGCATATTGCTGCTAAGGGAAAAAAGAAAAATAAGAATAAAAACAAGGTTAATGATGATGAGTTAACTGTTAAAAATAACGACAGCGAGGGGTTTTTGAAAGCTGATGAAACCGATGAATAACATGTGGCTCTGTGGCTCTGAACCTGGCAGGCGTAAAGCCTGCTTTTTTTATGAACCGGATTTTTCTTGTAGAATAATTTCCTCAATGGAGCAATTATAAAATTATTTTTTTATGCAAAAAAGCAATCCAAAAAAAATCCAAAAAAAACCTCAAACGCAAAAAAGGCCGGGTAATGAAAGCAAGATGGACCCACGGCCTGTATATAGCAATGAAACCGTAAAAGGCTCAGGCAAAATGATGGATAAAACCTTGCTGATAACCGGTGGTGACAGCGGTATAGGAAGAGCAGTCGCTTTATTGTTTGCCAAAGAAGGCGCCGATGTATCGATCGTTTATTTTAATGAACATACGGATGCGAAAGAAGCTAAAAGAATAATTGAAGAGGAACATGGACGAAAATGTTTATTGATACCTGGCGATATCACTAAAGAAAGGTTTTGCCTTTCTGCCGTTGCTAAAACGGTAAAAGCATTTGGTAAAATTGATATCCTGGTAAACAATGCAGCGACACAGTTTGAGCGGGAGAGCCTTGAAGAAATAACAACAAGGCAACTATTAACCACCTTTCAAACCAATTTCTTTTCAATGGTATGGATTACCAAAGCAGCATTGCCGCACATGAAAAAAGGAAGCGCTATTATCAATACAACCTCGGTAACTGCCTACAGAGGCAGTCCAAAACTTATTGATTATGCTTCCACGAAAGGAGCTATTGTAAGTTTTACACGAAGCCTTAGTAACAACCTTATTGAAAAAGGCATACGAGTGAATGCAGTTGCGCCGGGACCGATATGGACTCCACTGATTGTTTCTTCCTTTGATGCAAAAAAAGCGGCAGAACATGGCAGCGATTCGCCAATGAAGAGAGCGGGCGAGCCGGTAGAAGTAGCCCCTTGCTATTTGTTTTTAGCTTCGGATGATGCAAGCTACATGTCAGGACAGGTGCTGCATCCCAACGGAGGGGAGATCATTAACGGATAAAAAAAATTACATGAGTGACGCTTCAAACGAAGTTCCCAAAGTTTCAAAAAGGAAATTAAAAAGCATCGTAAAGGACGAGGAAAAAACCGCAAGAGCTGCTAATCTTATTTATGTAACTGATAAGGAACCCGGCATTGAACGAAAGAAAACAGGCGATAAATTTGAATACTTTTTTAAAGGTGAAAAAATTAAAGATGACGAAGAACTTCTTCGCATTAAACATTTGGTAATACCTCCCGCATGGACGAAAGTCTGGATATGTAAGAAAGCGAATGGGCATTTGCAGGCGACCGGATATGATGTAAAAAACAGGAAGCAATATAAATACCATCATCATTGGAATTCACTGCGCAACCATACTAAATACTACCGGCTTATTGATTTTGGAAAAGTGCTTCCATCCGTAAGGCAACGATTGGAAAAAGATTTAAAGCTGGACGGGCTGCCACTCAAAAAAGTACTCGCGGCAGTGGTGTCTTTAATGGAACGCACCAGCATACGTGTTGGCAACAGCTACTACGAAAAAGAATATGGGTCGTTCGGGCTTACTACGTTAAAAGACAAGCATGT
>JALZAJ010000494.1 GCA_030948465.1 Bacteroidota bacterium | reverse complement strand
TTCTGAAGCTTACTTAATTCATTAGCTAAGCTACCTCACAACATAATACTAACATTAATAGGTTTGAATATGAATTTAGATTTCAATCGATTTTCGTCAAAAGCGTGGGTTGCAATAATTTTCCTTTGGGTAACTGTAATTTGTTCAGGTATTCTTTTTCTATTTCTATACAAAAACAGCCTATTTACAACTTTAGATATTTCAAAACTTATTTTTTTAAGCTCATCTATTTCTATTCCAATTTGGTTAATAAACTGTCTCTTAATTGTCTTTTCAAGCGAAGAAACTTTTAGAGAGAATAATGGAGATGTGGATTTCTTGCTTCTAGCAATTTGTTCAGCAATAATCTCTATTCCAATTTTTTACATTCCATTTTTTATCAAATTATTCCTTGATAACTCTCTTCGCAGTGGAGTAATTTGGATTCTGGGTCTTCAGCTTGTGTTTACGTTATTAATACTTGTAAGTGGTTGGTTTGATAGGCGAAAAAAGAGGAAATCTTGAAAGAGGGTTGATTCAGAAACACAAACGTACAGCAAGAGTATTTTCCTTGCCCTTCCAAGCGAGGTCTTCAAAGCATAATCTCCCAACTATAATAATCTTCCAGTGAAACCCCGATGCGTGGTTAAACACTGAAATATTACAAAGTCACTCTATAAATCTTTGTAATGATTTTTCCTTCCCATCGGGGTTTTCACAGCAAAATCTCTCAACTATAATACTCTTTCCTTGAAACCCCGATGCATGCTTAAACATTGAATTATTGCAAAGCCAATCCATAAATTTTTATAATGCTTTGATATGAAATGTACTTTCTGATCAACGTTTTCATGGCATAATTTCGACTATAATGTGTTGCCATAAAGAAATGGCTTGCCTTCAATTCGAAGACCGTCCAAGCATCGGGGTTTTCACAGTATAATCTATCAACTATAATACTCTTTCCGTGAAACCCCGATGAATAATTAAACACCAAATTACTTCAAAGCCAATTTATAAATCTTTGTAATGCTTTGGGATGAAATGTCTTGCAATCCCATCTTCATAAAATGATGCGCTGCTATGTTCATAAGAGACAAACCCGATAGCTATCGGGTCTTTTGCAAGTTTCCCAGCCCGGATGACAACCAGTCGGACGGGCATTTAACGCTTACCGGGTTATAGTGTATATAATTTAATTTCTGTAACAGAAACTTTTCGAAAAAAACCGGTTTGCCATCAAATGAATCTTTTAAATAAGCCTTTCACTCAAGGGCTCGCTTATCAGTGGAGAACCAAATTCTACAATTTAAAAAATACTTTCTTTTGATAAAGAAAATAACATAAGTACCATTCTATTGCAAAAATTACCAGTGATGTAATTATAAGCCTAAGCAGTTCGGGCGTGCCTATAAAACCCATCAGGTTGTTGGTAATAACGCCCACATATTCATTGAACCAGCGACTGCCTGCAATTTCAAAAAATAAATAAATGAACAAAGAATTCATGCCAACGATGGTGAAGAAAGCAAGATTTTTTTTATGATCTTTTATATCAATCCACCAGTAAACAACGGCCAATGCCAATAAACACCAGCCTAAAGATGCGAGAGTAAATGAACTCGTGGCAATTCTTTTAATGATAGGAGTGACATGTCCGAAGTCTAAAAGAAAACCGGCGCATAAAGTAATGAAGCCCCAGATAAGTAACCATTTTACTCTTCGTGTTTGCAATAATATTTTACCGGCCATTGCTCCTGCAATAGTGTGAACCGCAGTAGGGATGCAGTTGATGGCAACCCATCCACCGGAATTTATTTTATTCATAAGAAGAACATCTACATAATTTCCAAAATTGTGCTGGTCAACAAAAGGCTGGTTGAAACCGGGAACATTTGTAAACCTGTATAAGGCTTCAGTAAGCAGCAGCAGGCAAACACAGGCTATAATTTGTGAAGTGTAATTCCAGCGAAAAATTAAAAAGGCTGCTAACGTTGTAATGGATAACTGGGTAAGCACATCCCATAATTCAAAAGATAAATGATCGCCTCTCACTGCATAGTCCAGCACGCCCCAGAAAAAAAGTAATAAGCTTCTTTTCAATACTTTTTTAAAAGATTGGTTCCAGCTTACACCATGCTGTCGCTGCTTTTCCAAAGACAGTGCCATAGCTGTTCCCGCAATAAACATAAAGCCCGGTTGAATAAGATCCCAAAATCTTAGCCCGTTCCAGGGATGATGAGAAAATTCCTCCATGAAAGAATTAAAAGCAGAGTGGCCCGATGCTTTTTCAAGATGCTCATAAAGGCCGGTACTCTCCAATGCCAGCAATACCATAATAAGTCCGCGCATGAAATCGAGTGACACTAAGCGATTGGAGCTCGCTGGAATTTTTTCAGCAGTGGTCAATGTGAACGATTTAAAGAGTTTAGCCTTCCCGTTATCTATTCAGCGGCTGCCAGGCAATCTATTTTTACTACTATTGTCATGTTAACTATGTGTTGACGCATATCCCACAAAGGCTCAAAGGCCACAAAGTAATTTCCTTAGTGTGCTTAGTGGCTTACCGGGATATCTGTTGCGTTATAACAATCTTAACTTAACACTACAATATATTTCATCAAAAATAATCAGGCAAAAAAATTTAAAGTCAATCAGCCGCTTTTGTGCAAATGTTGGTCTTCCCAAAGCAATAATTACCGTTTGAAAGCCACACAGCGCCGGTTGTGTGTTCGTGCGGATGTTTGTTGCTTAGCAATCACCAACAACATTTAGGGAGGTATGAAGTAAATGAAAGTGATACTTCATTACTTTAAAAAATCTTTAGCATGTATAAAAATACCTTCAGTAACACACATCATCCTCAATATTTTACGGCCACTAACATCGATTAAAGCCCGATAAATAAAAGATGTGATAACAGGTAGTCTTAAAACCATGTTTCAAAAAAATGGAGAGAACTAGATGCGTTTGTCCCGATCATTGAACAGTTTTTAAACATCAACCCGTACATGAAGCGAAAGCCTTATGATATACATTTGGTTGTTGATATATTTAGCTTAAAATATGCCGCAAACCTTTTACATTAATACTAAGAGAAAATAAAATAATAAAAAGCGGAAAAGAATTACAAAAAATCACCAATGGTGGCGGATCAGTAACAAATTTAATTGAAAGAGGATTGGGGTTAATTTATTTGAGCTCTGAAATTATCTCGCAAGAAGCCATAAGTATCTTTTCTCAAAATCCTGTTAATATCTTAAATGATTCATCCTTTTTTGAGCAACATCCAAGACTTCAAACATTGTATGGTGATTCCGATTATATATTTGAATTTGGTCAGAATGTAAATCCCAAAACTTGGATTATACTACTGAATAATATTCTTGATTATCGAAAAAAGTTTACTCAAATGACTTCTGAAATAATTAATAAGGGAGCGATTGCCGATCCAAATAAACTTACAAAGGAATATTCTAAATGGTCAGAAAGTAATAAGAACCCTTTAGTATTATTTGCTGAAAAATTTAATCCTGTCCTGGAAAAATTAAACCTGGAGATTGATTTAGTAAATACAGAATATCCGATCCCTGTAAAATCAAAAATCAAGGATGACATTATCCCAATCTCAAGCTTAAGTACCGGTACGAAAGGATTATTACTGTCTATGTTTCCTTTGTATGAACTAAATACTAACAATGTTATTATTTTAATTGACGAACCTGAAAGGTCATTGTTTCCTGATATGCAAATTGATTTAATATCGCATTATCAAAATCTTGCTCCAAATGCACAATTTATCATCGCTACGCATTCACCTTTTATAGCAGCAGCCTTTGAGCCGGAAGAAAGATTTATATTGTACTTTGATGAAGAAGGGCAGGCGGCGCTTCGCAGAGGTGAATCTCCAATAGGTGACGATCCAAATGATATGCTTACCAATGACTTTCATGTAAGTTATTATAATGAATTCGGGAAGGCAGCGTATAAACAATATCTAAATCTGCAAAGAAAAGCAAAGCAGGAAAAAGAGCCGGAAGAAAAGAAAAAATTAGTTGTAGAAATGGCAAAGCTGGGGAACAAATATAATTTTTGAATGAGAAGAGTTATTAAAAATGATAATTCGGAAATATTAAAAAAGAACCTGAAATATATCCGCAACAATCACCACAATAATAGAAAGATTGCTGCTATACTAAGTAAAGAACAGAAAAATCTTTGCGCATATACTGAAGATTTAAGAGTGTAACAGATGCAGATGATATTGATCATTTCAACCCGACTCTTAAAAATACAGATGGAGATAATTATAACAACTGGTTTTTAGTAAAACATAAATGGAACAAAAAGAAAAGTAATAAATGGTTGAATTACCAGCCAATACTTCATCCCTCTGCGATTGATTTTGAAGATCGGATAATTTATATTGACGGACATTATTTAACCAAATCTGAAGATGATATTGAAGCGCAAAACCTTATTGATTTATTGCAATTAGATGAGCCTGCTCTTGCTGATAAAAGGAGAAAATATATTGCAAGAATAAAAAAAGATATTGAAATATATGAGCGGGATTATGAAACCTGTTTTTACGATTTGATAAGTGATGACAGCTCTAATGTATTTTACTTAAGGGCTATAAAGGAAGAATTCGGTATTGATATTTGGCAAATATTAAGCTAACATCCAAACCCACTCTCACCCCTCCACCCTCAACACCTCCAGCACAGGCCTGTTCAAAATGCCTTTGCTGTTTATCAAACCAATAATCACTGTAAGCAAACAAACTAAGACAAACAAAATAACCACCGGCAACAGCGCAGGTTGAAAGGGTGTTTCAAAAGTATAATGCGCCAGCGCCCAGCTTGCTGCCAGCGCTAAGAGAATTCCGGTAAGAGCAGCCAGCGCCCCAAGGAAAAAATATTCCAAAGAAGTGATAGCAAATATTTGTTTACGGCTGCCACCTAATGTACGCAGCAGCACACTTTCCTGCAGGCGCTGGTACTTGCTTGTAAGAACTGAAGATATCAAAACTACTACGCCGGTAACAATGCTAAAGGCCGCCATAAAGCGAATGACAAAACCAATCTTGCTCAATAAATCATCGAGCACACGCAACACCAGGCCAAGATCAATGATGGATACATTTGGATAAGCTTTCACCATCGCCTGTTGAAAATTAGCAGACACCTGCTGCGACGGAACTCTCGTGAGCAACACATGAAACTGCGGCGCATCTTCCAGCAACCCTGTTGGAAACAGTACAAGGAAATTAGTTTGTATGCCGCCCCAGTTCACTTCCCGCAGGCTGCCCACAATTGTTTTCATTAATGATCCCTGCACATTGAAGGTGAGTGTATCACCCATTTTCACCCCGCTCCGGTTGGCAAAATTTTTTTCAAGGGACACTTCGGGCAGGCCTATGCCGTTATCCTTTCCTTTCCAGGTGCCATTGGTAATTTTTTCAGATTGTGTTAATGAATCCCTGTAAGTAACCCGGTATTCTCGGCTAAATAACCAGCGGGATAAATTTAAAGTAGAGTCTTTTCTTGCCTGCGCTGCACTAATACCATTCACCGTTTCAAGCCGCATGTTTACAATGGGTACTTTTTCTTTTACCGGCAATCCAAATTTCCTCGCCATCGCCGCAACACTGTCTTCCTGCTTGCTTTGAATGTCGAATAACACCATGTTGGGTTGGTTTTCACTTGTTGATAAAGTGATTCGGTTGATCAACACAGATTGTGTAAATAGCAGTGTGCAGATGAGCGCTGTGCCGAGCCCTATCGAAATAATTAAAACGGTAGTTTGATTATTGGGTCGGTATAAATTTGCCAAGCCCTGCCTCCATAAATAATTCCATGAAGAAGGAAAGAAATGCCTTACCATCCACATTAATCCACGGGCAATAGCGGTAAGAATTAATAAAGCGGCTCCAATGCTTCCGGTAAAATATAGGGACTTCACGGCATTATCCATTTGTACAAACGTGAAGCCATACACGAAAAGAATGATCAATACATATACCAGCCATTTTACAGGATCTCTTTGCCGTACAGGTGGTTCATAAGAAATCCGTAAGGCATTCAGTGGTGAAATTTTTCTTATAGAAAGTAAAGGAAGCAAGGCAAACAAAACAGAAATAATAATACCTAACGACAAGCCCTGAAATATAGCAGGCCACGAAACAGGAGTGCTCACTTTCACCGGTAAAAAATCTTTTATTATGTATGGAAGAAACTGCTGGATGAACACACCGAGCGCCGTGCCGGTCAATGAACCTATAAAACCGATTCCAGCAATCTGTATGAGGTAAATGATAAATGCCTGCGACGCCTTTATCCCGAGGCAACGAAGAATAGCAATAGAATTTACTTTCTCTTTTATATACACATGCACTGCACTTGCAACACCGGTGCACCCAAGCAGCAAAGCGATAAAACCGACCAGTGAAAGGAACCGTGTAAGGTTGTCAAAAGATCTGCCTGTATCTTCTTTCTGGCTTGCAACTGTTTCATAACGGAGATCGTTTGCTTCAAGGCGTGGCTTTACACTTTCCACTAAACTTTCTACATCTGTATTTTTATTGAATTTAAAATAATAACGATAACTAATGCGGCTGCCTTTTTTTGCCAACGCTGTTTGCTTCATGTATTGCAGCGGTATGTAAACGATGGGAGCAATCGATGCCGATAAACCCGTTTGTCCCGGCGCATTTAGTAATTTGCCGGCGATGGCAAAAGTCACATCTCCCACTTTTATGGAGTCACCAATTTTGGCATTATATTGAAGCATGAGGGTTTCATCTACCAGTGCCTGTTGGTCGTAACGAAAAGTATTTGCTGCGGATTCGGGAGAAGTTTCGAGCGAACCATAATATGGAAAATTTCCCTGCAGTGCCCTAACCTCTGTAAGCCTGGTTCCCCCGTTTTTTGTAAAGAGAATCATCGAGGCAAAACTTTGCTGCGCCGATAACTTCCCTCCAAGCGTGTCAACTATTTTTTGAATAGCAGGCGTTGTAGGATTGCTGCCTGAAATTTCAAGATCGGCGCCCAGTAAGGAAGCAGCTTGCGTGTCCACTTCATCATTCAGATTATTACCTAATGAATAAATAGCCACGAGTGCGGCAATACCAAGAATAATTGATGAGATAAAAAGGAACAGGCGCGAACGGTTTTTTCTGCTGTCACGCCATGCCATGCGCATAAGCCATAAAAAGTTATAGCCTTTATTATGAAGTCTGAGTTCTTTTATTGAAATTATTTTACGATCCATAATACCTCGGGCCAGCACTCTCTTCGCCGCGGCGAGAAGGGGCAATTTTTATAAGTTCATTTCACAAAATATGGTGCACATAATAAGTATCAAATGCAATAATAAATATGATTTCGCAATTCAAATTCAACTTAACATTATGAATAAATCATCAGTTCGCACTATTGTATCTTTGGCTTACGATTAAAATTGTTTTACCATTTACATAAAACCGAACATGAAATATCCACGCCTTTTATCCTATGGTAACAACAATAAAGTTATCGTGCTTTCCGACACTCAGGTAGCGAAACTATTTATTGCTGATACCCGCTCTGATATTGGCTCAGAAGCAGAAAAAATGAAATATGCAAATGCCGTAAACGGGCTAGTGGCAAAATTCATCCGCATGGATTTTGACGAAACATTGCAGGCTGAGATGCTGGTGATGGAAAGAATTTACCCAATTGACTTCAGGGCTTATGAAGTAGAAAAAAGGGAACTTTGGATAGATGTATTCGAAGATGAATTAAAGCAATTGCACAATAATGGTTTTGTGCATCGCGACTTAAAAAGACCATCAGGATTGGAAGGCCTGTATTTTGATAATATTCTGCTGACGGAAAAAGGTTTACGACTTATTGATGTTGGCATATCCGCATTGAAAAGTCAGGTAAGCAATAAAATTTTTGAAAAATATATGGAAACGGAATTAGAGGAAATGAAAATATTTAGAGAATATTTTTTAAACCGGTGAGAGACCTAACCGCAACCTCTCTCCGAAAGAACGGAACATATCTCGAAAGGAGAGGGGCATTATCTATAAATCTATGCAAGTAACATTGTCCGTTTATCGGCTATTACTTTTCCACCCTTCAATTGAATGATGCGTTGGGTTTTTCCTGCAAGCTCTAAATCGTGCGTTACCAAAACCAGCGTGGTACCCGCTTCTGTGTTAAGATCAAAAATCAGACTCTGTATTATTGCAGCCGTTTCCGCATCGAGATTTCCTGTGGGCTCATCTGCAAATAAAATAAGTGGCTGATTGGAAAATGCTCTTGCAATGGAAACCCGTTGCTGTTCGCCGCCGCTTAACTGTGCAGGATAGTGATGGCTGCGGTCTGCGAGGCCTACTTTATCGAGCAGATCCATTGACTTTGCCCTAACTTTTTTTTCACCGCGAAGCTCAAGAGGCACCATTACATTTTCAATCGCGGTTAATGTTGGCATCAGTTGAAAATTCTGAAAAATAAATCCTACATATTTATTTCTTACCGCTGCAAGTTGGTCTTCATTTAAATTTTCAAGCTTCGTATGCCGCAACGACACACTTCCTGATGAAGCACGGTCGAGTCCTGCACATAATCCAAGCAAAGTAGTCTTGCCACTGCCTGAGGGACCGACGATGGACATGGTGGAACCGGCTTCTATTGAAAAACTCACCTCGTCGAGTACAGTCAGTTGCCGGTTTCCGCTTTTATATATTTTAGTTACTTCATGAAGATCGAGAATAGTTTCCATTGGTTCTTTTTAGCCTCACCCAAAGAGTTCGTAATGCCAGCACTCTTTACCCGCTGAGAGGGACTGACTTATGAGGCAGTGATATTTTAAAATCTGGTTACTTTAATTTTATAATGGAGATAAAATTACCTGAATTCTTATTTTAAACGCGACCTTCTGTAAACTTTATAAACTATTTAGTGAATAAAAGCTGATAACCTATGAGGGCAACTCTTTCCCATGCTGATAAACATTTCATAGCGATTTTGATAGGTAAGATGGCAAATTTGCTAATTAGTCCACCAGACTGGACTAATTTACATTAATTAGATTGGTTGACTGGACTAATTAAGATAAATTGCGATAAATCGACAATAGTCATGGACATCCCAAGAATTACTGAAACACAAATTTTAAAGCAATCCGGCAAGCAAAAAGTGATCCTGCTTTATGGAACCCGACGCACGGGCAAATCTACCATCATAGAAAATATTGCAGCAAAGAATGAAAAAAACACGTTGATGTTGCAGGGAGAAGACATGCAGGTGGCCGCTCTTTTGCAAAAGCGAACGGTAGTTAACTATAAGCGTTTGACAAAGGGAAAGAAATTAATAATTATTGACGAGGCTCAATCTATTCCTGATATTGGTAAAATTTTAAAATTGATGATAGATACTGTAAAAGGTATCACCATTATTGCAACCGGCAGCAGCAGTTTTGATTTGCAGAATTCAACGGGAGAGCCTTTGGTAGGAAGAAACCTCGTTTATCAGTTATACCCGATTGCGCAGATGGAATTGTCTGCGATACAGGATCATCTCACTACAGTTCATGATTTGGAAGATAGATTAATTTATGGAAGTTATCCTGAATTATGGCATTTGGAAAACAATGCTGAAAGAGAAAATTATTTAAAACAACTGGTTAATAATTATTTGCTCAAAGATCTTTTGATCATAGAAAACATCAAAGGCGCGGATGTTTTATATAAGCTGTTACAACTGTTGGCCTTCCAGGTGGGCAGCCAGGTGAGTACCGTAGAACTCGGTAACAGCCTGCAATTGAACCGGCAAACAGTAGATCGTTATCTTGATCTTTTATCGAAAGTTTTTATCATCTATCCCTTATCAGGCTATAGCAATAATTTGAGAAAAGATGTGAGCAAAAGTAAGAAGTGGTATTTCTTTGATAATGGAATCCGGAATGCGCTTATTGCAAATTTTAATCCTGTGAGCCAGCGTAATGATATTGGCCAGCTTTGGGAACAATATTTTTTGAGCGAAAGAATAAAATATAATAGTTATACCAATTATTTTCCGCAGTATTTTTTTTGGCGCACCTATGACGGGCAGGAAATTGATTTAATAGAAATAAATAATAAACAAAAATTGCAGGCGCTTGAATGTAAATGGAAAGACAAGAAAGCAAAAATTCC
>JALZAJ010000448.1 GCA_030948465.1 Bacteroidota bacterium | reverse complement strand
AAACTGATAAATTTATATCAGCAAGGCGAAGAAATTTTCGGGAACATCGACGAATTTAATTTGTGGCTTAAGAAACCTTTTTTGAATAACAAATTAACGCCCTTAAACTTAATGATCACCACCGGTGGTGTTGACCTGATCTCAGAAGAACTTGATAAATTGGCACAAGGATATCCTGTTTAAATACATATCAATGTTAGTTTACAGGATCGTTCACAAAAAATTCAGCACGACGTTATTTGTTTCAGGTATCAGGGGAAGATGGAACTCCGCAGGAAATAAAGTTTTGTATTGCGCCGAATCTATTCCTCTGGCTTTCCTTGAAAATATGGTACGCAGAAAAGGGGTTGGTTTCAATGATGATTTTAAAATAATGATATTGGAAATTCCAGATGATATTGAAATAACTTTCATTAAAGCTGATGATATGAAAGCAGGATGGAGAAATTATACTGATTACTCCCAGTGCCAGGCACCGGGAGATCTTTGGTATAATGAAGGTAAAACTCTTATTTTAAAAGTTCCTTCTGCCATACTTTCTACTGTGTATAATTTTATAATCAATACTAATCACACAGAATATAAAAGAGTTAAACTTGTTGAAATAACCAACCTTGTTCCGGATGAACGTATTGAAGAAATTCTAAAAAAGTATCAAAAGTGAAAAGATATACGTTACACTTTCCAAAGGTTTATTTCTTTTCCGTTATCTAAAAAATAATTCCTCACCGTTGTTTATAATCAACAATTCTTTCCCGTTGTTTTTTTGCACCCGTCCAATTATTTGAGCATCAATATTAAATGCCGCGGCCTCCCCGATGATCGTATTGGCAAAATCTTCACCGGTATAGATTTCCATTCTGCAGCCCATATTAAACACCTGGTACATCTCGCGGTCATCGGCTCCGCTTGCCTGTTGAATTTCTTTAAAGATTTCCGGCGGTTCAAATAAATTATCTTTTATCACCCTTACATTTTCCGGAATATACTTAAGGCACTTTGTTTGGCCGCCACCGCTGCAATGTATAAGTCCATTTATTTTATCAAAATATTTTTCAAGAATATTTTTCAAAAGAGGTGCGTACGTTCTGGTTGGAGACAAAATACCTTTTATATGTGCTACCCTGTTTTTACCAATATACACTACGTCATCGCTTAAAGAATTATCAAAACTTTCCTTATAATTTTCAGCATAGTATTTACTGAGCATATCGTGCCTCGCAGAAGTTAAACCATTGCTGCCGATGCCACTATTGTAAGTCCCTTCATAACCGGCCTGCCCAAACGAAGCTAACCCTACAATTACATTTCCAGGTTTTATTTTTTCATTGGAAATGATTTTTGATTTTGGCCATCTTGCAGTCATTGTTCCGTTTACAGCAATGGTGCGCACTACATCTCCTACATCTGCCGTTTCACCGCCGAGATAATGAATATTAATTCCAAAGGTTTTCATCAGGTTGAAAAATTCCTGTGTGCCATTAATAATTTGTTCAAGAACTTCTGCGCTTATTAGATTTTTATTTCTATCGATGGTAGAATTAAAAATAATGTTGTCGAAAATGCCAATACACAACAGATCATCGAGATTCATTACGACGGCATCCTGTGCAATCCCTTTCCATACTGACACATCGCCGGTTTCCTTCCAATATAAATAAGCAAGGATGCTTTTAGTTCCTGCCCCATCTGCATGCATTACGTTCACAAAACGATCATCGCCACCTAAGTAATCAGGGTAAATTTTACAAAATGCTTTGGAGAATATTCCCTGGTCGAGATTTTTTACAGCAGAATGAACTTCTTCTTTTTGAGCAGAAACTCCGCGCCTTGAATAAAGGGACATGCTTATAATTTGGTTCGTGTAAAAATATAGAATATCGCCATGCTATCTGCGAATCAAATTATGAAAACGAAAATTATATATTTTATTTAGCTGCACGCGATGAAGTGAAAGTTCATTTGATATAATATATTTTTGCATTCCGCATGCAGGTACACCGTGACATAAATAATCTTCCTCTTTTTAACAATGCAGTAATTACCATTGGTACTTTTGACGGAGTGCATACGGGGCATCTCCAGATCATAAATCAATTAAAAAAAGAAGCAAAAGAAATTAATGGAGAAACGGTTATAATTACATTTCATCCGCATCCCAGAACGGTTATCAGGCCCACTGTTGCACCGCAGGAAGCATACGAGGAAATAAAGCTGTTGAATACGCTTCCAGAAAAAATTGACCTTTTAAGCGCCCAACAAATAGATCATCTTATAATCGTTCCCTTCACTAAAGATTTTTCTGAACAGTCTGCCAGAGAATATATCAGTGATTTTTTAGTATCGAAATTTCATCCTCACACTATTATAATTGGCTATGATCATCGCTTTGGAAAAAACCGTTCCGGAGATTATAAGCTGTTGGAAAAATATCAATCCGGCTATAACTATAAAGTAAAGGAAATCCCTCAGCATGTGTTGCATGATGTAATAATCAGTTCAACCAAAATACGGCACTCTCTATCCGAAGGAAATATTACCAATGCAAATGAAGCCCTGGGTTACTCCTATTTTTTTGAAGGAACCGTGGTTGAAGGGAATAAACTTGGAAAAACACTCGGCTACCCTACCGCCAATATTGAAATTACCGATTCCAGTAAACTCATTCCCTGCAATGGCGTTTATGCAGTGGAAGCCTCGATAGATAAGGATAGAAAAGATTTGGAAAACCTCGTACAGCCTTCCACGTATGAGCAGCATGTGAAGGGTATGATGAATATCGGCATACGGCCTACTATAGGTGGCACTAAAAGAGTTATAGAAGTAAACCTATTTGATTTTGATAAATCAATCTATAACTATGCAATTAGAGTTTACGTGAAAGAATTCCTAAGGCCTGAGAAGAAGTTTAACGGTCTTGACGAGTTAAAAATTCAATTGTCGGAAGATGAAAAAAAGGGCAGACAGGTATTGCAAAGTCTTTAATTATATGACCCGCCCTTAATAATTTTGTAGGCAAGTTCTTTCAGCAATGAACCGCTTCC
>JALZAJ010000207.1 GCA_030948465.1 Bacteroidota bacterium | reverse complement strand
CCGGGTTTTTCAGTGCCGGCAGGGTTATACCTGCGGTTGCTGTCGAGGTAACTTTCAGGAATGCCGTACCAGGATTGATACGTTTTTTCTTTGCCATTAATAATATTAAACCGCAGCGAACTATTATTATTTATGTAGGCCGTGCTTATATAAAATGATTGGAGATTTGATTTGGCTCTTTCAACATATCCATCGCTGCTTATTCCGGAAACACGTGCATCAAAAGTGAAATGATTTCCCAGCAAACCGGTTCCTGTTTTGATCGTATTTTTCCATGTGTTGAAAGATCCGTAGCTGTTATTAAGTTCCACATATCTTTCTTTATTTACTTCATTGGTTTGAAGATTGATCGTGGCGCCGAAGGCGCCTCCGCCATTGGATGATGTGCCTACACCCCGTTGAATTTGAATAGAGTTCACAGATGATGCAATGTCCGGGAGGTCAACAAAAAAAGTTCCCTGGCTTTCTGCGTCATTATAGGGAATGCCATTCAGCGTTACATTCACCCTGGAAGCATCTGAACCGCGAATGCGTATTCCCGTGTAACCTACACCGTTACCCGCATCGGAGTTAATCACTACCGCCGGCAACTGGTTTAAAACAAAAGGAAGATCTTGCCCCAGGTTTACTTTTTCTATTTGTTGTTTATCAATATTGGTTTTTGTAAAAGGCGCTCTGTTTCCGGCCCTTATTGATATTACTTCAATATTTTCCAGCATAAGCGTATCATTAAGTTTATGCTTCGAAGTGTCCTGCGCAAAATTGAAAAGGCAGATCGAAAGAAATAACGAAGTAGAAATAATTTTTTTCATGGTTGTATTTATTTTGACCATACAATGCATGAAAAAAGAGGAGTGGAAATTGTTCGGCCTCCCTTCGCAGGCATTATCCTGATCAGGTTTGCGGGTATTATCTCAGCAATTTCTGCCAACTGGCAGAACGCACCCCGGTAAAACAAATTGATTGACCCGCAAAGATAGGTGGAATGAAGATTACTCGGTATTCTGTGTAACTTTTTTTTATTCCGTTACGTATCACCGGGTATAACTTACTTTAGGCGGAGAGAGAACGATATTAAAGAGACATCCGGAACCGGCTATTTTTAAAATACTATTATCGCAAACACTGAAATTTAAAATGATTAACTCCATGCAAAACTTTTTTATGAAATCTATTTTTACTTTTTTCTTTGTTACATTTTTTTTGTCAGCCTTTGCACAGCAAAATATTATTAATGATATAAATGCAGAGGCAAGAAGTATTGGCGCTTTTTCCGGTATAAAAGTTTCCGGAGGCATTGATGTGTATATATCTCAGTCAAATGATTATGCGCTGGCTGTAAGTGCGGCTGAAGAGAAATACCGTCATAATATTAAAACGGAAATTAAAAACGGCACACTTGTTATCTGGTACGATTCTGAAAACAGCAAATGGTATAGGGGAGATAAAAAGCTGCGTGCTTACATTTCATTTAAAAACCTGGAAAGCCTGGAGGGGTCAGGCGCCTGCGATTTTAAAATCGACGGAACTCTCGACGTGGCAACCCTGGCATTAAGGCTTTCAGGAGCAAGCGATATCGATGGAATCGTTAAAATAAATGATATGACTATGGATTTAAGCGGCGCGTCAACTGTAAAAATAAATGGCACAGTGCAAAATTTAAAACTAACCAGCAGCGGAGCGAGTGACGTAAAGAATTACGATCTCGTTGTCGAAAATTTTATAGCAAAAATTTCCGGAGCATCTGACGTAAAAATAACAATCACTAATTCTATTTCCGCCTCTGCGAGCGGGGCGAGTTCCTTATATTACAAAGGTGACCCGGAAAAAAAAGATATAGCCACCAGCGGAGCAAGTTCAATTGCCCAACGAAATAATTAACACTCAGGCAGAAGATATCCGAGCGATATACCTGCGGACATTTTCCAAAATAACTTTTAAATAATTGAAAAATGAAGAGGAAATCTTCAAAGCCCACTTCCATGCAAATGCAGCAAATATATTTTAGCACTGCATTTTATTGCCTCAAGCATAATTATTCACGGTTGAGTAAGATTTAGTCATTTCGCATTTTCGTAACCAACTTTTAAACCGTTGAAATAACACGTGATGTTTCATTCTTTACAGAAAATATTATCGGCATGGAGCGAAGACAATGTAAAATTCTGACAATTAAATTATGGTATGGCCGGACCGTATAATCTTCACGATTTACATTTTATAAAGCAGCGTTACAAGGAGTTAATATATCCTCTTTTTATACAACATTATCAGAGCCCCCGGCTGATATTTTTTTTAAAACTAAAAAACCATTCATAATTAAATACTGCCATGAAAACTAATTTGCTATTTGCTAACGGAGGATGCAAATAGTTTTGGTATAGATTTTTTATCCTGGAGAACCTTAACGGATTTATTTCGAAAGCTCTTAACCTCTTGCTGCTATATGATAAAGGATAAATTTTTCCGCATTTTATTTATTCCAGTGCTTGGGATAATGATTCCTTTTTTTTCTGGCATCATTTCATATAGCCGCTACTCTTTTTCCGAACTCATCGCCATACATTTATATTTCATTGTTCTTTCTTTTTGCATCTGGATGGGATCAAGTTGGATTCATCGCAAGATTCGTTTTATTTTTAAAAACTTCAGAAACCCTATTATTAAAGTCTTTTCCGTTTCATTGATAGGAGGACTATTTGGGGCTGCGCTGGCAGGTGTCTTTTCTATAGCATGGTATAAAATTTCAAGAGAAACGTTTAGCTGGTCTCCGGTATTAAAATGCATCGCTTTTTCATCAATGGCCGTCGTTGTTTTTACCCTGGTCTATGAAGTATTATTTTTAGGTAACCAGCGTAATCTTTATACAAAAATCGTTGACCAGCTTGACTGGGAAAGATCCAAAGCGGAAATGTCTGTCTTAAAAAATGAACTCGAGCCGCACTTTATTTTTAATTCACTCAATACACTTTCCTGGCTCATTTTAAACGATCCTTCCACAGCCCATGAATTCAACAGTAAACTGGCATCCGTTTACAAATATTTTCTTATAAATAAAGACAGGGAATTAATAACTCTTCAGGGCGAGCTTGAATTTATAGAGAATTACTTTTTTGTGCTGCAAGTGCGCCACGATAACAAGCTTCAATTAACTACTGAGATAAGCAATCACCGGGAAGGAACAATCATGATACTGCCTTATGCTTTGCAGGTGTTAGTGGAAAATGCCATTAAACACAATGAATTTACTGACGTAAACCCACTGAACATACGGATCATATTAAACGGTGAATATATCCAGATAAAAAATAATAAAAAACCAAAACCTTACATCGTAAACTCCACCGGTATAGGATTGCGCAATCTTAGTTCCCGCTACAGGCTTGTATGCAATAAAGATATTCTTATAGAAACAACCGATAATGAATTCACGGTTAAATTACCCTTAATCAAATCAAATCTGCAATCATGATAAACGCAATAATTATTGAAGACGAAAAACCAGCAATGGAAGCGCTGGTAAATCTGCTTTCTGAAATATCAATAGAAGTGAATATTAAAGCCAGGCTGGATAATATAAAGAGCAGCATTGAATACCTTTCGAACCATCCTGGTGCGGACATTATTTTTAGTGATGTGCAGTTGTCGGACGGTTTATCGTTTGAGATATTTACACAGACCGGCATTCAGATACCTGTAATTTTTATCACCGGGTATGATAAGTATATGATGATGGCTTTTGAAAATAATGGGATCGATTATTTATTAAAGCCGGTAAATAAAACTGATCTTGAAAAGGCGCTCCTGAAATATAAAAAATTGCAAACCCATTTTTCACAAACCAATACAAATGAGCCGATTGAAAACCTGGTTAAGTTTATCAATGGAAGAAAAAAAACAAGGTTGCTCGTAAAAAGAGGCATGGAAAATATTGCGTTGAAGCTGGAAGAGATTACTTTGTTTTATACAGAAAATAAAGTGGTGTATGTGCTTGATTGCTTTTCAAAAAAATATATTTGTGATAAAACGCT
>JALZAJ010000418.1 GCA_030948465.1 Bacteroidota bacterium | reverse complement strand
ATAAGGAGGTCCGTACCGCAAATATTCCAGACCAAGTTCCCTTACAAGTTTGAAGTCGGTTTCCCAGTTTTCATAATGTGCCGTTTTTTTCATTTCGTCAACCCGCTTCATTTTACCATCGGGTAAGATAATATTAGGATAACTGTTTTCTATTCCTGTGGCAAACATAAACTTGGTTCCTGGCATATATAATTAACTGTTTTTTGAAAAAAAAATTGCGGGTATTTATTTTATCTGCCCTTTGTATGATAGGCAACATCTTTAATATTTTAATAGAACGATGTTATCACGGTTTGTAATTCAGGAGCTTAAGTTGTCATAAAACATTTTTTATAAGCAAATCCTGTAACGGATTTTCTACAATTAAAAAAAGCATGAGGAATAATATACACATCAAAATAATTGATATTCCATTTTAAATTATCAGAATCGTAATAGGATACATTGGCATATTTGTAGCTCAATAAAATAAATTCGTTGTATTTATTTCCTTTAATCTTAAACACTTATGTATGGATTTAATTTGCTTTTGCCACATTCGATGGAATTTCGTTTACCAGAGACCACAACATTTAATGAACCGCTTCTCGAAATACTGCAGAGTATTTTTTATCGAGGAACCTATATTTGAATCATCGGGAAATTCCTTCATGGAAATAAATAAAGATGGTGAAAATATCTGGATAGTTACACCGCATTTATTAAAAAGTTATAGCCTGGATGAAATCGTTTTTCAACAAAAAATTTTACTTACCAGGTTGTACATTGAGCAAAAGATTACTAATTATATCCATTGGTATTATACGCCCATGCCATTAACTATAAGCAACCATTTGCAGCCAGAAATGATTGTGTATGATTGCATGGATGAACTTTCCAATTTTAAATTTGCACCGCAGGAAATAAAGCAAAAAGAAAAGGAATTATTCAGAATAGCAGATCTCGTATTTACTGGCGGCCATAATCTTTTTGAATGCAAGAAACATCTGCACCGCAATATTTTTTCGTTCCCAAGCAGTATAGATAAAAAGCATTTTCTGCAGGCACGCACACTTGCCTGTGAGCCCGGGGACCAGGCAAAAATTACGTATCCCATTTTTGGCTTTTATGGAGTAATCGATGAAAGATTCGACGTTGAGCTTATTCGTGAAGTTGCAACACGAAAACCCGAATGGAATTTTGTAATTATCGGCCCGGTGATAAAAATAGATCCCGCTATATTACCGCAATTGCCGAACATCCATTACCTGGGCTCTAAAAAATACGAGCAACTGCCGGCGTATCTTTCGGGATGGGATGTGGCAATGATCCCTTTCCTGTTGAATGATTCCACTAAATATATCAGCCCGACAAAAACTCCTGAATATTTAGCGGCAGGCGTCCCCGTTATTTCCTCATCGATCGTTGACGTTGTAAATCCTTATGGAGTAAATAACCTGGTTCACATAGCCAATACTCCCGATGATTTTATAAAAGCCGGAGAAAGAGAATTAGCCTGTTTAGATAAAAAGAACTGGATAGCCAATGTAGATCTTTTTTTAAAGGAAAGTTCGTGGGATCAAACCTGGCGCCAGATGATGGCTCATTTAAATTCGACATTACAGACTAAAAAGAGTTCTACGGTTACCATTAAAAAAGAAGGCGCTTATGTTTGATTATAGGATCGCTGGTGGAGGATTTTTGGGCAGTGTATGTACGGAAAGATTATGGAAAGACAACTCAGCAAATTATCATAACGGGAAGCCTTATGCGAAGACAACCTGCTTTGTAAATCGTACCGGCTGCTTGCATTTGGAAGCCGGTACACGTTATGAATGTTCAAATGATGAAGGCAACTCACATCCGTGTTTCAACCTAAAAATGCAGGAGTTTAAAAGATACCGTCAACATTTCTCATTAGCCATTATAAACTGAACCTTAGCGCATGTTAACGGAAAAAAAATACAGGGATTGCCAAGTTGAATTTTGGGGAGGTATAGAATGCACGATCAATCGCGTTCATGATTTGTACCACGACCAATTAAGCTTGTCGGGCCATTACCAACGGGAAGGTGATATAAAGTTAATTGCGGCACTCGGTATAAAAGTATTGCGATACCCCATTTTATGGGAAAAACATGAACCTTTTTATAATGGAAAAATTGATTGGGATTTTACTCAAAACAAGTTAGATGAACTCAAAAAGTATGGAATTACTCCTATTGCCGGGCTTTTGCATCATGGCAGCGGACCTTCATACACCAGCCTTTTAGATAACAATTTTCCGGAGCTGTTTGCCTCCTACGCGGCTAAAGTGGCTCAGCAATTTCCCTGGTTGGAATATTATACTCCTATCAATGAACCACTTACCACAGCCCGCTTTAGTGGTTTATATGGATTATGGTATCCTCATATTACTAACGACGTAAGCTTCGCAAAAATGCTGATCAACCAGGTAAGAGGAATCGTTCTTGCCATGAAAGAAATCAGAAAGATTAATCCCGAAGCAAAGCTCATTCAAACGGAAGATCTTTCGAAAACCTACAGCACTCCATCTCTTAAGTACCAGGCTGCATTCGAAAATGAAAGGCGATGGTTAACCTACGATATGCTTTGCGGCAAACTGCGGCCAGAACATGCGATGTGGAATTATTTTTTAAGGCTGGGAATAAAAGAGGAAGCGCTAAATTTTTTTAAAGAGAATGCATTACCGCCGGATATCATGGGCCTCAATTATTATATAACTTCCGAAAGATATTTGGATGACGACCTAAAAAAATATCCACCTCATACTTATGGGGGAAACGAAATACAGGAATACGCCGATATAGAAGCTATACGGGTAAATCATGGAAACCCATCAGGATTAAAATTGCTTTTGCAGGAAGCCTGGCAACGATATAATCTGCCGATCGCGATAACTGAAGCGCACCTTAATGCGGGAAGAGAGGATCAGCTAAGATGGTTAAACGAAATATACCATACCTGCTATAAAGCCTTATATGCGGGAATAAATATTAAAGCGATCACCTTCTGGTCGTTATTCGGAGCTTATGGATGGAACAATTTGCTTACCGGCCAGCCAATGGATTATGAACCCGGCGCATACGATCTGCGATCGGTTGTACCGAGGCCGACTGCCATTGCCGCATTTATTAAAAATATTATAGAAGCAAATAAATACGATCATACACTTACGCTGCAAAAGGGTTGGTGGCATCATCCAAATCGTTTCTATAAAAGCGAAATGCCAAACAAGAATTTGCCGCTTCCATTACGTGGCAGACCGTTAATCATAACAGGTAAAACAGGAACTCTCGGGCAGGCATTTGCAAAATTATGCGACGAAAGAAATCTTGATTATCTGCTTACCGGCAGGGACACATTTAATATCAGCGACGAAAAGAATATAGAGACGTTTTTAGATGAGCATAATCCCTGGGCTGTAATAAACACGGCAGGTTTTGTAAGGGTTGACGAGGCCGAACGCTTGCGGGAGGAATGCTTTGAAGTAAATGCAATCGCGCCGGCGTTATTGTCCAGGCTTTGCAAAAAAAGAAATATTTCCTTCCTTACGTTTTCCACGGATTTAGTATTCGACGGCAGTAAAGATGAACCTTATTTAGAAAGTGATCCAACAAATCCCTTAAATATTTATGGAGCGTCAAAGTCCCTAAGTGAAGAAAAAATATTAGCTGAAAATCCCCAGGCTCTTATAGTTCGAACGAGTTCATTTTTTGGCCCCTGGGATACGCATAATTTTGTCTTCTATGTTTTAAAATCATTATCAAAAGATGAAAAGCTTACCGCTGCAGATGACGTAATTATTTCACCAACTTATGTTCCGCATTTGACAACCGCTTCCCTGGAATTATTAATTGACGGGGAGTGTGGTATATGGCATCTGGCCAATCCGGGTGCCGTTAGCTGGAAACAATTTGCTGTAAAAATTGCCAGGAGAGCCGGTTACGATACCGGGCTGATTTCCGGTAATAAAATAAGTGATATGAATTTAAAAGCAACACGGCCAAAAAACTCGGCATTAAGTTCCCAAAGAGGGAGCCTCCTTCCTTCACTTGATTTTGCGGTCGATTGTTTTTTTAATGAGTGTATTTCTTTACCCACTACTGTGTTGAAACATCAACACAAACAAACTTATTTATAAAACAGGGAAAAACTTTTATTTCTTTTTTAGACTGCTTTTTTAAAATCAGAAAATGGATACGGACAGGTTAATCGGATTTATTGCGGGAATTTTTACAGGCATTTCATTGCTGCCGCAACTTATAAAAATTATTAAAGAAAAAAAGACAGAGAATATTTCAGCGTTGATGTTGCTGATACTTATGGTTGGTCTTACGCTTTGGATAATTTATGGTTTCGTGAAGAACGATCTACCGATTATTATTACAAATGCATTTTCATTAATTATAAATTTGATCATTATCTTTTTTCGGTTTAAATATAAAAATTCCCGCTAAAAAATTGCAATCGGCCATTATACTGGCATGGTATTATATACTTACAAATGGAAAAAAATTCCTAACCAAATAAAAATAAAAAACATGAGTACAACAACCAAATCAAAATCCGGAAAAGCCTCCCAAAGTAAGGCCACCAACGGCAGGAGCCAGGCGGGCAAAGCAGCCGGTGACAGTATGCTTAAAGAATTTTTTATCGATGAATTAAAAGATATTTACTGGGCCGAAAAACACCTGGTAAAAACCCTGCCTAAAATGCAAAAGGCAGCTACATCATCTGAACTGCAAAATGCTTTTGCCGATCATTTAGAAGTGACAAAAACCCACGTTACAAGACTTGAGCAGGCATTTGAAGCCTTAGGGAAAAAAGCTCAGGCAAAAAAATGTGATGCTATGGAAGGAATTACAACAGAGGGTGAATCCATAATCAGCGAAACTGAGAAGGGAACAAGCACCCGGGATGTAGGCCTTATACTGGCAGCGCAAAAAGTGGAGCATTATGAAATATCAACCTATGGCGGTCTTGCGCAGTTAGCTACTACTCTGGGCCTCGAAGATGTTGCGGGTCTTTTATCCCAAACCCTTGACGAAGAAAAAGAGGCAGATGCTTTATTGACCGACATTGCTGAAAATAATATCAATTACGAAGCGGCAGAAGAAGAGGGAAGTGAAGAAAAAAGCTAAATCGTATATTGGATTTTAACTTTGATAAGCCGGTAGTACCGGCTTTTTTATTACGTAAAATGCCGGTTTAGAGAAGTATGCCTTTCTCCTGTTTTTTTAAAGTCCTACAAATCGCAAACAATTACCTGCGTAATGTAACTTTTTGCAAATAGACTCGTTACATAAAAAATCTTCCTAAAAATTAAAAATGTACACACATGAAAAAGTTATTGATTAGCCTATCTGTTTTAATAAGCTTTAGCGCCTTTGCACAACCCTGGCAAACTATTAAAGGCAATGGTCAGGTGAAAAAAGAAAACCGGGAAATGAGCAATTATACCTCACTTGCCTCGCAGGGTTCTATGGACGTTGAGCTTGCGTATGGAAATTCTAATCAGGTAATGGTTGAGGCTGATGAAAATCTTCTTCCTTATATCGAAACATCAGTAGAAAATGGTAAGCTTACCATTAGATCCAAAAAGAATGTAAATCTAAAGCCGGAATTTAAAATGGTCGTCTATGTCACCATGACAAAAATAAATTCACTTCAGCAAAGCGGAAGCGGAAATATTAACGGAACCGGCGCATTTACTAACGACGGTAAAACAGATATTGGAGTTTCAGGTTCCGGCAATCTAAAATTAGATTTTGATTCTTTTCATGACCTGGATATTTCTGTGGCCGGCAGCGGAAATATTGACTTAAGACATGGCACTACCCGTACCATTACTGCTAAAATAAGCGGCAGCGGAAATATAGATTGCAGCGATATTTCCAGTAGGGATGTTGATGCAAAAATAAGTGGAAGCGGAAATATAAAAGTGAATGCTGATAATAGCATAGATGCGAAAATAAGCGGCAGCGGGAATGTGTTTTATAAAGGAACCGCCCAAAATATAAACAGTAAGGTTGCCGGCAGCGGAAAGGTTTTGAAGATGTAAAAATATATTGTGACTTAATATTTTATTCCGAAGGCAAGCCAGCCTTCGGAATTTTTATA
>JALZAJ010000410.1 GCA_030948465.1 Bacteroidota bacterium | reverse complement strand
GCTGCCACATCAAATGCTTCGGCCATAGAAATTATTTTTTTGCATTCAGTAATGCCGCCTGCGTGTGAAAGATCGGGTTGAATAATATCCACGAAGCCGTTTACCAGCAGGTTCTTAAACTGCCATCTTGAGAACATTCTTTCACCGGTTGCAATCGGGATGGACGTACATGCGGCAATTTCTTTAAGCGCTTCATTATTTTCCGGCAGCACAGGCTCTTCAATAAACATGGGATGAAAAGGTTCCAATTCTTTTGCGAGAATTTTAGCCATCGGTTTATGAACCCGGCCATGAAAATCTATGCCTATCCCCACCGACATTCCTATGGCTTCACGCACTGTTGCGATACGTTGAATGGCCTTATCAATCTTCTCATACGAATCTACATATTGCAATTCTTCTGTTGCGTTCATCTTCACTGCGGTAAATCCCTTGGCCACCATTTCTTTTGCCGCATTGCCTGCTTCAGACGGGCGATCACCACCGATCCATGAATATACTTTTATGCTATCTCTGCATTTGCCGCCTATTAACTGGTAAACAGGAGCATTAAAATATTTTCCTTTTATGTCCCACAATGCCTGGTCGATGCCTGCTATGGCACTCATCAGAATCGGGCCGCCTCTATAAAATCCTCCGCGGTACATTACGTTCCAATGATCTTCTATATTCATCGGATCTTTATCGATTAAATTCTCCATTAGCTCAGCAACGGCGGCTTTGACAGTGGCAGCTTTACCTTCGATTACGGGCTCTCCCCATCCTGTAATGCCTTCGTCTGTTTCTATTTTTAAGAACAACCATCGCGGTGGCACCTGGAACAATTCGTAGCTTTTAATTTTCATAATGATTGCTTATATCAATTTGAAATTGCCTCAACAAATCGTTGAGCCTTTACCGTTAGTTGAGAAAGATATTGCCTGGTTATTTCATCTTTTGCATTTACCAATGAGCTGCCGATCCCAAAACCGACGGCTCCTGCACTTTTATATTCTTTAATATTTTCCAAAGTGATGCCGCCGGTTGGCAACAAAGGTATTTGCGGTAACGGCCCCAAAATGTCTTTAATATAAGATGGAGATATTGCCGGAAAAACTTTAATAATATCAGCTCCGTCTTTATAAGCATTATATATTTCCGTGGCGGTAAATGCACCGGGAATACTTATTACGCCAAGGCTTTTTGCCATGCTAATTATTTCTGAATCTGCGATTGGTGAAAGAATAAATTTGGCGCCCGCTTCCACTGCTTGTCTGGCTGATTCCTTGGTCAGCACGGTTCCTGCGCCTATAATCATTTTGTCACCAAGCTGTTTTGCTGCTTTTTTTATAACTGTCAAGGGTTCCGCAGAATTCATGGTGATTTCTAAAATGCGAATGCCGCCGGCTAATAACGATTCGGCGATTTTAATGACATCATCAGGATTAGCGCCTCTTATTATGGCTATTATTTTGTGTTCTAAAATTTCAGATAATGTTGTCATGAGAAAAATAAATATATGCTTTTTTACCTTAGATCAACCTTGAGTAAATAATGATCTTCGGTAATAAAAAGTGTCTTGTAATTGTTAGCGAATGCGCAGTTGGAAGTTTTAATATTCATTTTAATTCTTCCGATAGCATTTCCTTTTTTATTGAATATCCATATTCCGCCGGGACCGGCTGCAAATACATTTCCCTGGTTATCAATTTTTATTCCATCAGGTGTTCTGTTTTCTTTTTCGTAGGCTTTTGTACCATTAAAGAAAATGCTTCCGTTATGAAGAAGGCCATTTTTATCAACATCATATATATACCAGTGTGGGTTTAGAGAATCGGAGTTTGCAATTAATAATTTTTTTTCTCCAGGGAAAAAGGCGATGCCGTTTGGCCGGGTGAGCGTATCCGTTAGTAAGGTAACTGTGCCATCTTTTGAAATTTTATAAACTCCCTGGTAGGGAATTTCTCTTGCAGGATCGGTGGCTCCTTTTTCAAGTCCGTACGGAGGATCGGTGAAGTAAATATCCCCGTTGCTTTTGATTGCAAGATCATTGGGACTGTTGAATTTCCTGCCGTTGTAACTGTCTGCGAGCGTAATAAATTCGGGCTTAGGATCGTCTAAAGAAGCGTTCATAAGAGCTATTCTTCTGTCTCCATGATGGCATAGAACCAACTGGCCCTTGTGGTTTAGAGACAGTCCATTTGATCCTAATTCTGCGCCCCGCGGCTTCGATTGTGTATAACCTGAAGGTTCGAGATATAATTCTTTGCCTTTTGCAGCAGTCCATTTATATATCCTGTTTTCGGGTACATCCGAAACAAGAAGTATCTTCCGGCTTTCTACCCACACCGGGCCTTCCACCCATTCAAACCCATCTGCGATAACTTCTACTTTTGCATTCTTTTTTATAATGGCATCCAGCTCTTTACTTTTTCTTTCTATTGATATTTGCGGAGTTTTGGCCGGGGTTTGCGCAGGTGCATTATTTGTAAACAGTAGAATGATCAGTAAAAGAAGTGCAGGCATTTTTTTCATTTTAAAAGATAAAAAAACTCTTTAAGAATATAAGCAGGTAACCATGCAATTGTCATTGACTTTATGTGAGTCTATGTCTAAAAAATTTTTTAAAAGATCTTATCGAAATCGCTTTTTATTATTTTATTTTAGGATGCTTTGAATGCATGTATTCCGTGGGTGTCATGTTAAACTGTTTTAAAAAATTTCTTGCAAAATTGCTTTGTGAGCTGTATCCCACAATAGCCGAAATTTCATAGATTTTATACTCACCTTCTGCTAACAGTTCCGCCGCTTTTTTCAATCGTATTATATTGATAAGCTCCAGTGGCGTTAAGTTGGAGATGGCTTTAATTTTTCTATACAATGTAATGCGGGTCATATTCATCATGCCGGCAAGATGTTCAACATCCAGTTCCGTATCTTCAATTCGCCTTGAAATAGTGTCATTTAGTTTTTCCAGGAAACGTTCATCTGCCTTTGTATGCGCCATACTTTTTATGTGAACAAGCGGTGAGTTTGCAAAGTACTCCCGCAGAATGTTGCGGTTCG
>JALZAJ010000399.1 GCA_030948465.1 Bacteroidota bacterium | reverse complement strand
AAATCCGATTAAATCCGATTATAGTTCTGCTTTCTGATTCACTTATTTAGTTCCCTTTAGTTATTAATTTATTTAGAATTTATGTCAACTTTTCTGTTCCTGTGTTTTCTGATTGTATTTTGCCTTTATCGGTTGCCACGACCTTCAGGTCGTGGACGGGTCAAAAGGTTTTATTGGCTTTAGCCAAAATCGTCAAAATTATGGGCTTTTAAAAACTCATCGTACTCTTCAGCGAAAGTTTTTTTTCTTATGATGTTCTTCCTGGTTTAAAATGTATGCTCTTACTTTATCTATTGCAGAATAACTTACAGATAACGCAATGTATTCATCCTGCCACTCCAGTTTAGTTTTAGCAAAATTTTGTTTATTAATCCAGAACGAAGATTCTCCTTTAATGAGCATGGCTATTTTAGCTATTGTTTGTTCTTTCCCTAGCGAAACCAACAAATGGATATGATCAGAAACACAATTGTGCGTATCAATGAAAATGCCTTTAGCGATACTATTTTCTTTGATATGAGAAAGAAGTATTGGTTTTAGCTCTTTGCTAATAGAATGTTCCCGGTTTTTTGTTGACCATATATAATGAATCAAAACTTTGCTAAAAGGCATATTTAATGTTTTGGGCTAAGCCCGATTATTGGTTATTCTTCTTCCACGACCTGAAGGTCGTGACAATTGAATTTATAAAAACTAGCTGCATTTTTAAATTTATAGTATCAAATTTAAATTGGTTGAAAAGTTTCGGCTAAAGCCGATTGTTTCTTATTTGTTATCCACGACCTGAAGGTCGTGGCAATTGAATGGATGCAAAATACGGTCTACCGTTCTCCTTTTTATTGAAATCTAATTCCAGCTTACCGAAAAAAAATCCGATTAAATCCGATTATAGTTCTGCTTTCTGATTCACTTATTTAGTTCCCTTTAGTTATTAATTTATTTAGAATTTATGTCAACTTTTCTGTTCCTGTGTTTTCTGATTGTATTTTGCCTTATCGGTTGCCACGACCTTCAGGTCGTGGACGGGTCAAAAGGTTTTATTGGCTTTAGCCAAAATCGTCAAAATTATGGGCTTTTAAAAACTCATCGTACTCTTCAGCGAAAGTTTTCTTCTTATGATGTTCTTCCTGGTTTAAAATGTATGCTCTTACTTTATCTATTGCAGAATAACTTACAGATAACGCAATGTATTCATCCTGCCACTCCAATTTAGTTTTAGCAAAATTTTGTTTATTAATCCAGAAAGAGGATTCTCCTTTAATGAGCATGGCTATTTTAGCTATTGTTTGTTCTCTGCCGAGGGAAACCAGCAAATGGATATGATCAGAAACACAGTTGTGCGTATCAATGAAAATGCCGTTAGCGATACTATTTTCTTTGATATGAGAAAGAAGTATTGGTTTTAGCTCTTTGCTAATAGAATGTTCCCGGTTTTTTGTTGACCATATATAATGAATCAAAACTTTGGTAAAAGGCATATTTAATGTTTTGGGCTAAGGCCGATTATTGATTTTATTCTTCCGAGCCTGGAAATAAGACATTGAAACGGCACTAAAAATCTCGCCAGATTTTCAAAGCCTTAGTTTTTTATCATCACTTTTACATGCAGCGATAAGAGGTAAAAGCAAGTCATATACAAAAGCTGCTTGTATGAATAAACTGATCTTTTTATTTTCCTCTGTTATATTTTTCTTTTCCTGTAACCTTCCTGCTAATAATGTCTCAGGAAAAACAGATGCGTATGTTCCGGTTTACAGCTCTCTGTCTGATGCAGAACAAATTTCCGTAAAGCCACAGCAACCAACGAAAGAGGCCGGTAAAATTTATGCCTTTGGAAATTATATTTTTCAAAATGATCTAAACTCCGGTATTCATATCATTGATAATACCAACAAGAACAATCCGGTAAAAATTGCCTTTCTTTCCATTCCATTCAGTACAGAAATAGCGGTTAAAGGAAATTATTTATACGCTAATAATTATGTTGACCTGGTTGTATTTGATATAACCGACCCTTCGAGTCCAAAATTGGTTAAAAGGGTTAGCAATGTATTCCCTCCTGCAAATCAAAACTATCCACCTGTTAACAATGCCTATTTTCAATGTCCTGATAAGTCGAAAGGAATTGTGGTAAGATGGGAGATAAAAAATGTAGATATTCCAAATTGTCGCCGCTAAAAAATAAGTATGTATAAAAAATTAATTTACCTGTTTTTCGCACCTCTTTTTTTCATACAATGTCAAAAAGATTCTGCGGCAACTTCGCAAGGAGGCTTTGGTACAACCGGCGCCGGCGGCTCCCTGGCAAGGTTTGCCATCACCGGTAATTATTTATATAGTGTTGATGAAAATAAATTAAAAGCTTTTGATATTTCCACTCCTAATGATCCCATTTTAAAAAACTCGCAGGATGTTGGGTTTGCCATAGAAACTATTTTCCCGGTTGAGGATAAATTATTTATTGGGTCGTCAAGCAAGCTTTATATATATTCCATAGCAGATCCCGCGAATCCGAAAAAATTAAGCGATGCAACATCTCCCAACGTATTCAGGCGCTGTGATCCTGTGGTGGCAAAAGATAGCGTGGCCTTTGCGACCTTGCGTACTAACGGTGCATGCGGCGGAACTCAAAGTGTGCTTGCTGTTTTTAATATTAAAGATATTCTCAACCCGGTGCAGGTTTCAACCATTCCCGTATTTGAACCTTATGGGCTTGGGTATAAAAATGACGTGTTGTATGTGTGCGACAGACAAACCGGATTGATACTATTCGATATCAGCCAGCCCTATCAGCCCGTTCGTCTTAATAATGCGATCAACGACGGTATATACCTTGATGTAATTCCCTACCAAAACACGTTAATTTGCTGGGTTTCTACAGGAATTATTTTATACGACATAACTGACAACCGTAACCCCGTTTTAATAGCAACCATCAATTGATTAGTTTAAAATATTCTTTCATCTTTTTACTGGTAATTTTTTATAACAACGTTTCCGGGCAATCAAAAAATGATGAGGTAAGATCATCCCTTAAAAATAATTTGAATCAAAAGGAATTAACTGGCCGGTTTAATATTTTAGGCCTTACCGATATTTTTGATGAGAATATTTCCTTGGGTGTGGAGTACACGTTTCATGAACACTGGTCAACAGGAACGGATGCAGCCTATATTTTTGATTCCTATTATTTATCACAAAAAAAAGGTACCAGCGGATTTATGGTACG
>JALZAJ010000379.1 GCA_030948465.1 Bacteroidota bacterium | reverse complement strand
CTAAATCAAAACGATAAGGTAAAGGCTTACCAGGACAAATATGATGCAGCGGATACAAAGTTTGCGAACTAATTTTTTTAATAAATATGAAATAGGAGACCTGGAGAAATCCGGGTCTTTTTATTTTGGAGTGATTATTTTAAAAATTCTATATACCCGAAATCTTCATGGAAACCAGGAAGATTCTCGAAAACACTCTAAATTTAAAGACTTCACACAAACCAAGAAGGTTCGCGGAGACACTCTAAATTCAAAGGCGCTCAATGAAACCTTCTTGGTTTTGGAGCGCTTCATGAAACTTTTCCTGTTTGTTATCGAAGGTTTCACACAAATCAAGAAGATTTTTAAAGTCACTAAAATTCAAAGACCTTTGATTAATCTCCCTATAGTTTTTATCCCATCATCATTTTAAACTAATAAAATTTATGAACCACCGAAGACAATTTCTTCAAACAAGCGGAATCCTTACGACAGGGTTATTATTGAAACAATCAGGAGCTTTTGCCTTTAATAAAGATTTTGTAAGCAAACGCCCGCCCGTAGCGGATAGAAAATTTACCAGCAAAGCTGTTGAAGAAACTATTTCAAAAATTAAAAAACAAATTGCCGATCCCGAACTGGCATGGCTGTTTGAAAATTGTTTCCCTAATACTTTAGACACAACTGTTGATTTTGAAATGATAGACGGCAAACCTGATACCTATGTTATCACCGGTGATATTGATGCGATGTGGCTGCGTGACAGTACTGCCCAGGTGTGGCCTTATCTTTCGTTGGTAAAAAATGATGAACACTTACAGCAGTTAGTGGAAGGTGTAATAAACCGCCAGGTAAAATGCATCCATCTCGATCCGTATGCCAATGCATTTTATAAAGATGAAAATAAAATAAGCGAATGGAAGAGTGACCTCACGGCAATGAAACCGGGTATCCATGAACGTAAGTGGGAGATAGATTCATTGTGTTACCCTGTGCGGCTGGCGCACCAATATTGGAAGCTTACGGGAAACACCGGTGTGTTTGGCAAAGATTGGGAAGGATCGATTGGGCTGATGGTAAAAACGTTTAAAGAGCAGCAACGAAAGAATGGGCGCGGTCCATACACATTTCAGAGATCAACTGCATGGGCAACAGATGGTATTCCTTTAGCAGGCTATGGATACCCTGTAAAGCCTGTCGGCCTTATTTGTTCTATGTTTCGGCCAAGTGATGATGCCACTATTTTTCCTTTTTTAATTCCCTCTAATTTTTTTGCGGTGGTGAGTTTGCGTCAGGCTGCCGAAATGGTAAATGCTATTCACCAAAATAAATCGCTTGCCAATGAGTGCAATGCCCTGGCTTATGAAGTGGAAAATGCGCTGTATAAATATGCGATAATCAGTACATCGCAATCCGGCAAAATTTATGCGTATGAGGTTAATGGTTTTGGAAGTTATAATTTAATGGACGATGCTAATGTACCCAGCCTGCTATCACTGCCATACTTAAACGCAGTTAAAGAAAGTGATCCCATTTATCTGAATACAAGAAAATTTGTTTTATCACCCAACAATCCTTTTTTCTTTAAAGGAACAGCGGGAGAAGGTATTGGCGGGCCGCACGCCGGAATGGATATGATATGGCCATTGAGTATTATCATGCGTGGGCTAACAAGCAATGACGAAATGGAAGTAAAAAAATGTTTGAGCATGCTGAAAAATTCCAATGCCGGAACAGGATTCATGCATGAATCGTTTAATAAAAATGATGCATCCAATTTTACAAGAAAATGGTTTGCCTGGGCGAATACGCTTTTTGGCGAGTTGATCCTGCACACCTCGGATAAATATCCTGCTGTTTTGAAAAGTAGATTTAGTTAAAAAATGTTTTACAAAAGTGACAATACAAATACAATCAATAGCGGAGGCGGCCAATAACTATTTTAAAAATAATAATTACGATGAAGAAAATGTTTTTTTTAATTATCATCATTTTTTTTACCAGTAAATTATGCAACGCACAGAAACACGATATTTCTGTAATTGCATACTACACCGGGGGAAATGATAATGTTGATAGCTTTTCGATCGGGAAACTTACGCACATCATTTTCAGTTTTGCTCATCTGAAGGGAAATGATTTGAATATTAAAAATGCAGCCGATTCCGCACTTATTCAAAAGCTCGTTAGTCTTAAGAAAAAATATCCCGACTTAAAGATCATGCTTTCATTAGGCGGCTGGGGAGGCTGCGCACCGTGCTCCGAAGTTTTTTCAACAAAACGGGGGCGAAGGGAATTTGCAAAATCCGTAAAAGAAACCAATAAGTATTTTGGAACAGATGGACTCGACCTCGACTGGGAATACCCTGCCATCAGTGGATTTCCAGGGCATCGTTTTAACCCGGACGACAAAAAAAACTTCACCGCCTTGGTGATAAAGCTTAGAAAAAAGCTTGGTAAAAAGAATGAAATAAGTTTTGCAGCCGGCGGCTTCAAAGAGTACATCGACAGATCGATCGAATGGGATAAAGTAATAAGAAAGGTAGATAGAGTTAACCTTATGAGTTATGATCTTGTAAGCGGCTTCTCTACGGTAACCGGCCATCACACGCCTTTATATTCCACACGCCAAAATGGTGAATCGGTTGACAACGCCGTGAAACTAATGGAAAATATTGGCGTGCCGGCTAACAAGATCGTTATTGGTGCAGCGTTCTACGGACGCATGTGGGAAGGAGTGACTGATACATTATCGGGACTTTATCAGGCCGGAAAATTTAAAATGGGCATATCAACAAAAAATTTTGCCACCAGCCTTTCGGTTGACAGCGGTTTTGTTTCCTACTGGGATAGCACCGCCAATGCGCCCTACTTATACAACCGGGGAAAAAGCCTTTTTGTAACCTACGACGATCAAAGATCAGTTCGGTTAAAAACGGAGTACGTTATTAATAAAAACCTGGGTGGAATTATGTTTTGGCAATTAAGAGACGATGCGTATGAGAATGG
>JALZAJ010000355.1 GCA_030948465.1 Bacteroidota bacterium | reverse complement strand
TGGGACCACCTGATTATGAGTCAGGTGCTCTAACCAACTGAGCTATAGGCCCTTTCCATTTTCAGGAAAATAATTATCTATCTTAAATTTTTTAATCAAATCGTTCAAAATAGACCTGCATGATTTGATTAAATTATTACATAATAAAAAAAACAGGAGTGCAAAAATAGAAAAATTCGTGAAGTGAAAAGAAATAATTTTCTTTGGGAATGAAAAAAATTGAAGCAGTAATTTTTGATCTAGGTGGTGTTCTTTTAAATATTGATTACAATCTTACCAGGAATGCTTTCGAAAAAGAAGGGGTTACCGGCTTTCACGAAATGTATTCTCAAGCCGCTGCAGACAAGCTTTTCAGAAATCTTGAAATGGGCACTATTACGGAAGATGCTTTTTATAAGGAATTTAATTTGTGTACCGGATTGTCCTTTTCAAATGATCAAATTGCTGTGGCCTGGAATGCGATGCTGTTAACATTTCGCGAAAGCAGTCTTCAGTTTCTTAACGAAATTAAAACGCGGTATAGGCTCTTCCTCCTAAGTAATACAAACGAGATCCATTACAATATGTTCAAGCGGATTTATTATGAATCGAACAGGGCTCACGCCTTCGAAGACTTTTTTGAAAAAGCTTACTATTCATTCGAAATGGGTATGAGAAAACCGGGCCTCGAAATTTATGAGCATGTGCTTGTAACAAACAATCTTAATGCAGCAACTACATTGTTTATTGACGATTCAGTTCAAAATGTTGAAGGAGCTAAAGGCCTTGGATTGCAAGCCATTTTATTAGAGGAAGGGATGTACGTAGAAAATTTGGGCTTGTAACTGTTATTTTTTTATTTCTTCAAACTCGATGTAATCTCCCTCTTTTGCCGTTTCAGGTTGGGGTTGCTTTGGTTTAGGCTGGCTGGTATATGCATTCATATCCTCTTGCATTTTAGATTGCATCTCTCCAAATTGCTTTTTTATTTTTTTTGTAGATTGATAAACCGGAATGATGAAGTCAAAAATTAATTTGTAAAAGACATAAATTAAAAAAAGTTCCCCGGCAAGTCTTAAAATATTCATTCCGCAAAAATAAATATTTAATTTTTTAACAGTATTCTTAAAACTTCACTTTAACATAATTTGGAAGCTATTTCTTTATTACTGTATATTTGCACCTTGAAAAGAAACTATGAAGGGAACGAAAACGTTCCCTTCTTCTTTTTAAAATATTTTGGCCCTGATGGATTTAGAAACACCTTTAAAAAGTATCGAGAATTTTGTAACAGGCATTACTGCGAATTCTAAAACGGTTTTCCCGGTTGGTGTAAAAATAAATCCCGGAAATAATATAATCGTGCTACTGGACGCCGATGACGGCATTACCATTGAAAAATGTACCCAGGTAAATAAAGCTCTTTATAAATATATCGAAGAGACCGATCTTTTTCCAGGAGGAAATTTTTCTCTCGAAGTATCGTCTCCCGGGGTAGATGAGCCGCTGAAACTTCACCGGCAGTATATAAAAAATATAGGAAGAACGATTGAAGTAGTGATGCATGACGGCTCGAAAAATCAAGGTAAGCTTGTGGAAGTAAACGATGAAGATATCCTTATAGAAGAAAAACAAGGCAAAGGAAATAAAGCTCCCGATAGCTATCGGGATAACAAAATAAAAATATCATTTAATCAGATAAAGCATACGACTGTGCTGATAACTTTTTAAAAAATCATAAATGGCAAGTATCAATTTAATTGAATCCTTTCAGGAATTCAAAGATGCGGAAAACATAGACAGACCGACTCTAATGAAAGTGATGGAAGACGTTTTCAAAACTCTTATTAGAAAAAAATATGGTTCCGATGAAAATTTTGACGTAATTGTGAACGATCAAAAAGGCGACCTTGAGATCTTTCGCCGGAGAACGATTGTTGATGATGACGATCTTTATAACACCTTAACAGAGATTGAATATAAAGATGCCATCAAAATAGAACCGGATTACCAGGTAGGTGAGGAATTATATGAAGAAGTTGATATACAAAAAGAGTTTGGCAGGAGAGCCATACTTGCCGGAAAACAAACGCTTGCCAGCCGCATCAACGACCTGAAAAAAAATATTCTGATAAAAAAGTACGAAGACAGGGTTGGTGAAATTATCAATGGTGAGGTTTACCAGGTATGGAAAAAAGAAATTTTATTGCTTGATGAGGAAGGCAATGAAATGTTGCTTCCTAAATCGGAACAGATCCCATCAGACTATTTCAAAAAGGGTGAAACAATACGGGCTGTAGTAAAAAAAGTAGAGCTAAAGAACAGTCAGGCCGTTATCATTGTTTCAAGAACTGATACCGCTTTTCTTGCCAAGCTGCTTGAAATAGAAGTGCCCGAAATTTTTGATGGCCTTATTGTGATAAGGAAAATCGTAAGAGATCCCGGCGAACGGGCGAAAGTGGCCGTTGAAAGCTTTGATGACAGGATTGATCCGGTAGGCGCCTGTGTAGGTATGAAAGGCAGCCGTATTCATGGCATAGTACGCGAGCTTAAAAATGAAAATATTGATGTCATTAATTGGACAAATAACATTCAACTTCTTATACAGCGCTCGCTCACTCCTGCAAAAATTACCAGTATGGATGTGGATATGGAAGCAAAGCACGCGAATGTTTATTTAAAGCCAGACCAGGTGTCTCTGGCAATTGGCCGGAGAGGCGTAAATATCAAGCTCGCCTGTGAACTTACCGGGCTGGAATTGGATGTATTCCGCGATAATGAAGGCGAAGTGGAAGAATACGATGTGGATCTTGATGAATTTACAGATGAAATTGAAACATGGGTAATAGATGAACTAAAAAAGATAGGTTGCGATACAGCTAAAAGCGTTCTAATATTGTCTGATGAGGAATTGGAACGCAGAACCGATCTTGAAAAAGAAACTATTACCGAAGTAAAGAAAATATTGAAGGAAGAATTTGCAAGTGAATAAGCTATTAATAATTCATTTAGAGAAAGTTCTTATATAAAACATAATTTTAATCTTAAAAATTTACCTGTTTTGTAAAAGCAGGCAGGAGACGCTTAATGGCAGAAGTTAATACACCGCGGGTAATGGCAGCAGCCAAGGAATTCAACATAGGTAAAGACACCCTGGTGGACTTTCTTGTGTCCAAAGGATTTGAGGGAGACGAACTAAAGCCCAATTCAAAAATTTCGGAAGAAATGTATCGTGTATTGCAGGTTGAATTTCAAACCGATAAGGTCGCCAAGCAAAAAGCAGAACAAATTGATCTTCCCAAAAATGCGGTTACTGATTATAAAAAAAGAAGGGATGAGCAAGACCTTTCCTT
>JALZAJ010000349.1 GCA_030948465.1 Bacteroidota bacterium | reverse complement strand
GAATGCAATTTTTCCATGCTAAAAAAAAGAGCTCAAAGTATACGTTATTTTTTGTTCAGCCAATACCTGGCGGATGGTGTGCGTATTGCGCTGGAAATTGTTTTGCCTGCCATCATCTGTGCGCAATTTGGAAAGCTTGGGACAGGAATAACAATTTCTTTGGGCGCGCTGGGCGTAAGCATCAGTGATGCACCGGGACCGGTGGAGCATAAGAGAAATGGGATGCTATACTGCAATATTTTCATTTTCGTGATGGCTTTACTGACCGGCTTTTTAAACCACTCCATTTTTTTGACAGGCCTGCTTGTTCTCTTCTCATCCTTTTTCTTTACTATGCTTACGGTATTCGGGAACAGAGCAAACTCAATAGGCACCGCGGTCTTACTCATAATGATTCTTAGAATTTCAACTGTAGTGTCGCCTGCTCAAGTGATAAGTGACAGCCTGCTCATTTTACTTGGAGGCGTTTGGTATATGGTGATCGCTCTGTTATTCTACCGGCTTACGCCTTACCGGCCTGCTCAACGGTCATTAGGTGAATGCATCCACGAAACGGCTAACTTTCTAAGGATAAAGGCCGAATTATTTTTGCCCCAAACAAACCTTGAAGAAGAATACCGCAGGTTAGTTCACCAACAAGTGCTTGTAAGCGAAAAGCAAAATGAAATGCGCGAACTTTTATTTAAAAACCGGGCCTTATTAAAAGAATCAACAACCATAGGCCGCAGGCTCGTTGTAACATTTGCCGATGCAGTGGACCTGTATGAACAGATCATGGCTAACTGGTATGACTATTCGCTGTTAAGGAAAAAATTTGAATCAACCGGCGTTCTTGAAGATGTTGCTGCAACTCTAAAAAATATTTCAGACGAACTCGACCGTATCGGTCATGCTATTCAATCAAATTCGTCTTATAAAATACAATACGACCTAATACAGGACCTGGAAATTATTAAAAATAAAACAGACATGATTGGTGAGAGCGGAATCAATAATTTTCTGCTAAAAAAGGTTTTGGTGAATCTTAGGAGGTTAGGTCAAAGAGTAGATGAAATTTTAAAATATTTCGACGAGAACGGTTCTTCAAAAAAAAGGGTACGAACCGCTGGTGAATATTCCAAATTTGTGTCGCATCAGCCAATTAATTTCACCGTTTTCAGGAATAACCTTACATTGGAATCCTCAGTTTTCAGGCATTCACTTCGCATGATGATCACCTGTGGGCTTGGGTTTACAATTTCAAAGCTAATTTCATACGGGCATCATAGTTATTGGATATTGCTAACCATCGTAATTATTTTAAAGCCGGGCTTTAGCCTTACCAAACAACGGAATTTTGAGCGGTTTACGGGAACGCTGGCAGGCGGGGTCATCGGCTTAGTGCTTATTGCATTCGTGCATGACCGCGTGGTTTTATTTGCCATCATGTTTCTTTTTATGATAGGAACTTATACCTTTCAGCGTTTAAGGTATATCGTTATGGTAATTTTCATGACACCGTATCTTCTTATTCTCTTTAATTTTTTAGGACTTGGCATTTTGGATATTGCCGGAGAACGGCTGTTGGATACCGGCATTGCTTCGGTACTTGCATTCCTCGCAAGTTATTTTTTGTTTCCAACCTGGGAGTCAAAAGAATTACCAGGATATATGGCTGCAGTTTTAAAAGCAAATCTTCAATACCTGCAAAATCTTGCAGATAATCTTTGCGGCACAAAAACTTCTTCACTAGAGTATAGCCTGATTCGAAAAGATCTATTTGTAAGCACCGCTAATCTTGCGGCAGCATTTCATCGCATGTTAAGCGAACCAAAAAGTAAACAACTGCATGCATCAGAGATCTATAATTTTGTCGTACTAAATCACGTTCTTTCTTCGGCCATTGCTTCGGTTAACGAAGGTCTTTCTCCGGGTAAAAAAGTTTTAAACTCGAAAGAAATTTTTCAACCGGTTAAGCGATCCATTACCCTGCTTGAGAAATCATTACAGCAATTTGAGGGCACATATCAAAATGAAATTTCTAAAAAACTAATCCCCGAAAAGACAGAAAACAGTGAAGTGTATGATAAACATTTAAGTGATCAGCTTAGTTTCATTCAAAAGGTTGCCGGTGATATTTTAAAAGTAGCCCTTGTAATTGCGGGGAATAAAGATTGAATTGATTTTTTTGTTTTCTGTTCCGATTTAATTCAATCATCATCCCTCCTGTATTTTTTAGGAATGGTCATGTTACGCGGATAGGGCTTATCCCCCTTTGCAGCAAACCATAATATCCGGTTTAGCAAGTCATCATTTCCATTATCAATTTCGTTAAGCCGGTGCGAAGAAGAAAGAAGTGAGTATTTTTTGGCCTTCCCGGTTAAGGCAGTGGCTCCTTTATTCATTTCGTCGAATGGAATATTATTCTTTAAAGGCGAAAAAACAGCTTTATTAAAGTCAGCCGAAAAGCAATCAAACATGGGTAAGGCAGTCGCGTCCATAACATTCATGGGTGGGATGCCCAAAATTTGCTCGATCGTTCGCACAACACAAGTTTGATTGTAATTGGTATGGATTGTTTTTTGCAACCGGGAGTAAGGGCTTATTATAAATCCTGTAGTTCTATAAGCTGAAACATGATCCCATCCTGACTGTGAATCATCCTGCGTAACAAAGACAACAGTGGAATCCCAAAAGCGACTTTTTGTAAGCGCTTCAAGGATCCTTCCCAAGGCATAATCATTATCGGCCACCATGGCTTCGGGAGTGGGAAATCCTTCCTGCAGGCCGGCGGTATGATCGGCGGGCAAAGCTAATATCATTAACTCGGGTAACTGATCTCCCGGCATTTTTTCAAAGTCATTTAGTTCCGTAATAAAAGCATCCGCGCGGATCTGGTCGGTAAAATGTTGGCCTTTATAACAAGGATAGGTTGGTGACATAATCGGGCGAACTCTTGAAATAGTACTTTGGTTAGTAAATGCCACCGGCTTGCCTTGTTGTCTTAATTCATATATTTCTTTCCAGCCTAAACTTTGTTGCCATGCAGGCTCGCAAGCCTCTCCATAGATCCTCACCGTTTTGCCATGATCCAATGCGTTGTTCCACAGAAAACCTTCTTTACTATACACCATGGCGTCATTCAACACATGCGGATAACTGCGAAACCAGGCACGCACATTTTTTTCAATATAGTCTGTTACAATCGCGGCGTCTGTCCACGAATGGCCTTCAGCAGAAGACTTTCCTGATACATAATAATTATCCATCAGCAAAAATTGCCTCGCAAGCAAGTGCTGGTTGGGCGTAATATTTTCTCCATAAACGCATAAAGATTTCATCCCGTTTCCTTCAGGCACATCACCCAATACCTGGTCGTACGTTTTGTTTTCTTTGATAATATAAACCACGTGCTTAAAAACCGAAGGCTCGCCAATACGCTCCGGAACAGGCTTTGCTGCTATATCTTTTCGCGGTAATAACTGAGAAAGCTTAGTTCGGAAAAGAAGGTTTGCATTTTTAACCCTTTCTGTATAAGCGGTCAGTTTATTTTTATTGGGCAGGGGAATTATAGAGATGGTAGCTTCCTGCTGGTGCGGAGTATAAATTTTATTAGTGCCAGCTCTTGCTCCCTCTCCCTCCAGGTTAGCCACATACAAATTCTCTTTGCTCCAGGCAATGCCTGCAGGATAAGCTTCCGTGGGAATGAACCCTTTTATAACGGTCTTGCCTTTTCCAAAGGTGGAAGATCTTTCTCCTAAACTTATCACCGCAATAGCATTATCCATTCCATTGGCTACATACAAAACCGTATCGCTGTTATTTATAGCCAACGCATTTGGAGAGTCACCGATGAAAGAATTTTCTTCGCCATTCAATCGCACAGAGATAGTTTCAATCACTTTATTATTCTTAGTACTTATTAAAGAAATATTATCGCTGTTGCCATTGGAGACATATACAAACTGTTGATCGTTACTTATAATAATAGCGTTGGGATGCAAACCCGTTTCAATTTCAGATAACGTCTTTCCTGATTCCAGATCAATTATGGAAACGGTGCCCATTGCCGTGGCTCCTGTGCGGTGATCAACATATACTTTTGCGTATGGAATACCGGCAGTTTCCTTTGAAGTATCCGTTGGCACTGGCCCGGCCCAGTTTGTAACATACGCTTTGGTTGATGACAGGGCAATACCAAAGGGCGCCATGCCTGTCTGTGTTGTCCAAACGGGTTTCTTATCACTCAGCCTGATTTTACTTAGCTGGCTGTTGCCGTTTAAAACCACATACAAATAATATTCACCTTTTTCTTTATTAATAGCTATATCATTTGGCAAAGCCATCGGCGCAGGAGCAACGGCCTGAAAGAAAATAGGATCACTGATGACCGCCTTTTCACCATCCCATATAGCGTCCATAATGCAGGAGGCGTTATAATCGGGGCTGGAAGCTCCCCAAAATATATGAGTGAGATTATTTTGTTTCAACACCTTAATACCGGAATACGTACTAATAAAAGTTTTGTACGAGTCGTTTGATTCATAATCAAGATGAAAAATGAGTTTATTATTTTGAATATCAATAAACGCTACACCATATCGATCTTCGACTGCTAAAATTTTTTCATCCGGTAATAAAACACAATCGAGGCTATGATTTTCTAAATCCTGTTGCCCATAACGGAGAACCGTACCCGCCGGATCAATAATGCGATTATAGGGCAGCAATATAGATTTATTATCCACCGCAAGTGTCGACTCATCATACATGTTATTATATCCATCCGTAGTTATAGAAGCGTGGTACACTTTAGAGGTAGTACAGGAAGTAAGACCGGCAATCCAAATGGTAATTAAAAATTTCAGCCGGGTAAATTTTAAACTATACGAGGATTTCATTAAGACAAATCTTTATAATCTTAAACAAAAAAAATTATGTAAAGGTGAACTTTTATATAATAAAAAGGCTGCCTTTTGGATTTAAGACAGCCTTTTCAAAAAACGTAATATTTAATTAAAATAGATAGTGCTTGTATAGAGTCTATTTCGTAAAAAACCTTATTTCGACAAATATTATGTGATCTGAAGCCATAAAGGCATACACGGGCTGTGGCCATTCTCTAAAAAATTTTTCCTAAAACCGCAAAGTAGCTGGCAGATATTGTTCCACAAGACCTTCGTAATATGGCCGTAGATTTTTCCAGTCCGGTGGTTCCGGATTTTTTGAATAAAGATCATACGGGTTAAACAACTTAACCCATTTCAGCATCTCCCGGTCGTGATCATCAAGAAGGTATTCATACTCACCCTCACGATGCCACGCATAAAACGAATGGTAGCGCAACATATATAGCCCGCCTTCAGGAATCCGGCCTTTCAGCATCTGGTAAGCATATTCATCATGGCCCCACGACATAGTTACGTTTCGTAAACCACAGCCCTTTTTATAAATTCCATATTGCGTTTGAAATTCAGGATTGGAATAATCAGGATTGTTTTTAAAAAATTCGGGATATACAATTTTATCGGAATAAGCGCAGCCGACCGGGAAAGTATCTCCAACTACAGCCCATTGCGGTTCCCCAAACAAACAAAGTACTTTGCCCATATCATGCATTAGCCCTACCAGTACCATCCAATCAGGGTGCCCATCCCGCCGTATAGCTTCAGACGTTTGGAGCAAATGCTGAAACTGATCAAGATCGGTATCAGGGTCGCTGTCATCCACTAATTGATTTAAAAATTGGAATGCATCCCAGACAGGCATTTCCTTTTTGTCGAACTTTAAATAATTGCGCCGTTTCTCCTGCACAAAATCATAGGTTTGAAATGTATGATTTAAGCGGTAGAATTCTTTTACGGTATCCCTGGCAGGTTCATCGTAATTCCGATATTGTTCCGTGGCTTTTACCGTAGCAATACTATTGGGTTCAGGATAACGCTGCAGGACGTCGTCTTCCCATTCATCAATACTTCCTAAAGGATTTATCTCGTTGGAAGATAAATTGTTTTGAGTTGAAGCCATAACAACCGGTTATAGGTTTTGAGCAAAATTGCAATCCAAAAGTAGTACGTTTTTTTATGCGGTTTGCATAATCAACAAGGTTTAATTTTAGAAGACGTTTTCGAGAACAGCCAACTTTTTATTTGTATTTTGTACGTTAGATAATCTAAATAAGTGCTTTTACAAATAATAAATTTATGGATAAGCTATTGTTAATTTGCTGCCTTTTTTCATTCAATGTTCTTTCGATCAGGGCAATTGCACAGGAACAAAAATACACGGTTGATAATGCTCATGCCCATAATGATTACCTGCATCCGGTTCCATTTCATACTGCTTACGATGCTGGTTTTGGCTCAATTGAGGCAGATGTTTTTCCCGTAAACGGAGTATTGTGCGTCGCCCACAATAAAAGAGGAATTCAAATCGAACGTACTTTGAAGAGTTTATATATTGAACCGCTTTTACACGAACTTTCCATGGGCAATACCCGCCGGGTTGACCTGCTTATTGATGTAAAAGAAAATTATAAATTGAGCTTACAACTTCTCATAAAGGAACTGGAGCCGTTAAAAAAATACTTGTATTCTCTGCAGAACACCAGCAAACCGGTAACCATTTTAATAAGCGGTGAAAGGCCACCACCCGCCGAGTACGAAAACTATCCCCCTTATATTTTTTTTGATGATGATCTTAAATTACACCATACCCGAAATGAATGGAAAAGAGTTGGACTGGTAAGCCTGTCATTTGAAAATTTATCTTTATGGAATGGAAAGAAAAGTCTTCCACAAAAAGATGAAGAGCTGCTGAAGCATACTATTGACAGCGTACATAATGCCGGGAAAAAAATACGCTTCTGGGCTGCGCCTGACAATGAAAATTCGTGGATGGCTCAAATGAAACTTGGAGTTGATCTAATTGGAACAGATAAGATTGATAAGCTCGCAGATTTCCTGAAAAAAAATAATATGATCAGATGATTTGTTTTCGTTGAATAGGTTTATCCTTAAAACAATAACTTAAGAAAAATTTTCACATACAATGGTAATTTATAAATCCCGTTTGTCAGATGCCCCCCATCAATATTTCAGTTTTATATAATACGCAGACACGGCTGTGACACTGAGTTTCAACCGTTGTTAAAAGATATTTAAAACGAAAACATCTTCAAAGGTTTACATACTTTTTGTTGTCTGATTGTATAAAATTTTTAAACAAAAAATATGAAAACGATATTATTTATGCTGATCGCCGTAACGTTATCGTTAGGAGTATCAGCCCAACGAAAAGGTTTTTATCACGTGTATCATCCACGGCTTTATGTTGCTCCCTTCAGTTATAGTTTAGGATTCGGTTATGGCCCTTATTTAGGTTATCCTTATGGAAGTCCATTTGGTTATCCCTATAGGTATCCATATCCTTACTATGGCAACAGGGTGCCTTATAAAGTGTCATTACAAATTCAATCTATAAAGGCTGATTATCAAAACAAAATAAGGGATGTCAGGCATGATAAGAGTTTAAGCCATTCCCAGAGAAGGCAGGAAATACGCAACTTAAAAAATGAAAGAGACCAGGAAATATTAAACGCAAAGAGAGATTTTAGCCGGTCAGAAAGAATGAACTATAGGAATCCAGGGGCAAATAATAGTCAGAACCGGGAGAACAATAACCCGGAGAATGGCAGTGCT
>JALZAJ010000347.1 GCA_030948465.1 Bacteroidota bacterium | reverse complement strand
GCCAGCCTCATTCTAATGACAAAGATTCGTCAGGCAAAAAAACAGCAGTTCCAAAAGACAGGAATATGTTTGGCCACAACATACCTCGTGGTTTAAAAATTAATTCTCCCGGTTTGGAAGATGGCTATATCATGTTCGCAGTGCCAAATTCGTCATTAGTTTATTTAATAAATCGCAGAGGAGATGTGGTACACCAATGGAAAGGAAATTATGCAGTAATGAGTGCCTATTTAATGAATGATGGCTCTCTCATACAAGGTGCCGAAGATCCTGACTATCCTACCTTCGGTTTTGGCGGCCCTTATGGACGGTTGCAAAAAATTACCTGGGATGGAAAAATGTTGTGGGATTATGAATATGCAAATGAAAAAGAAATGATTCATCATGATTTTAATGTGATGCCCAATGGAAACATTCTTGCGATAGCTTATGAAACTAAAACGTATGACGAAGCCATAGCAAAAGGACGAAAAGCAGCGATGATACCAAAGTCGGGGCCGTGGTTGGAAAAAATAATTGAGATACAACCACAAGGACCAAGAGGTGGCAAGATAGTTTGGGAATGGCATCTTTGGGATCACTTGATACAAGACCTTGATGCAAAAAAAGCCAATTACGGCAAGGTAGCAGATCACCCGGAATTATTGGATTTCAATGACGGGATACCATTGCCGCCAGCCATCACCCAAGACAGCATGGATATTTTGCAGGCTAAAGGGTGGGCTGATAGAAATGAAACTGCTTATAACCGGGGTTCGGATATTTTTCATTTTAATGCGATTAAATACAATGTTGACCTGGATCAAATTGTTTTTAGCTCACCTGTCTTAAATGAGATATTCATAATCGATCACAGTACAACTACTAAAGAGGCAGCAAACCACAGCGGTGGTAAATACGGTAAAGGAGGTGATTTCCTGTACCGTTGGGGCAATCCTAAAAACTACCATCGCGGCGATTCTACGGACAGGCAATTATTTGGCCAGCATGATGTGAGATGGATTGAAAAAGGAAAGCCGGGTGCAGGCGACTTGACCGTGTTTAATAATCATCCGCCGAAAGATTTTGAGTGGGATAAACCCGGCAGCGACGCTCAAAATTATTCTACCATATACGAGATTACGCCGCCGATGCAAAATGGAAAATATGTAATCGAAAAGAACAAACCTTTTGGCCCGGAAAAGCCTACCTGGAAATATGTGGCTGCTGATACCTTTTCATTTTTCAGCAGTTTCATTTCGGGTGCCCATCGCATGAATAACGGCAACACTTTTATTAACGAAGGAGCTAAAGGCCGTTTCTTTGAAGTGACACCAGATGGTAAAATGGTATGGGAATATCTAAATCCGTATCGTGGCGATATTCGGAAAATGAATGGCGATCCTAATTCTCCGGTGCCGATGACTTATTGGGATTTCCGCTCTACTTTTATACCTGCTGATCATCCGGGATTAGCAAATAAAAAACTGGAACCGTTAGTTCCGCAACCACATCCGTTTTTTTTGCCACCGCCGGGAGATAAGAAATAAAAAAATGTATAAAACAAATTTTAAAGGTTCGATATTAATTCATTCAAATATGAAAAAACAGCTTTCATTTTCACGTTAAATAGTACTGATTTGAACGAGATAGTATACCCAACTATTGAAAGTTCCCTTATGTCTTTAATGTTAGCCCCAAGAGTTTTGATATTTGTTTGGACACCTGCTATAAAAACTATTAAGTACCACACTATTTTTCTCATGAGACAACGCTATTCACCGAGAGAATTTTATTTTATAAAGAGTTATTTGAAAGTACAGGCTGTCCCGAAGACCTTCCTCAAACTGAATCCTTAATAGGTATAGACAATTTAGCGAACGAGGAACAATAATATTTTCAAAATTAATCCAGCAAATGGTCGGGTAGTTGGAATATTAGGTCTTAGTTTATTAACACAAGATGCAAGAAATAAAAATCCAAGAGCTGATATTTTGAACGGAATGCCTACAACCAAAAAGAGTTTGTGATTTTAAAAGAGATCAATAATCCAGCTATATACGACGCATCATGGCTTAATCTAACGACTCACAGATGAACCAGTCGGCAAAGATATAGTTCAATGATTAAGCAAATAAACGATCACGGATGATCACAAAGAAATCCTAAATTTGATCTCTCCTTATTTTTAAAATAAAGTATGAACGAGCTGCAACCGACAAAAAGTTCAAACAGGTTTAAAAAACTCCTGTGGCGGGTGCTGGTCGTTGGTATCGCCGCATTGGCTGTAATCTTTTGGTGGAAGTATTATTTTGTATTTGGTGAAGGCGTAAAATCAGGAGAACTGAATTACCTGGTGAAAAAAGGCAATCTTTTTAAAACGTATGAAGGTAAGTTGATACAGTCTGGATTTCGTTCCAAAACGCCTGGCAGCATTCAATCTTATGAATTTGAATTTTCGGTGGTGAATGACAGTATTGCCAACATCCTTATGAATAACAGCGGTGATTATTTCGACCTGCACTATAAAGAGTATAAAGGTGCCATTCCCTGGAGAGGATATAGCGAGTTCATAGTTGATAAGATCGTTTCGATGAAGCCAGTAGAGAAGTAATAAACAAAATTCCCCGCTATTCTTAGAATCTATAAATTCCTTCCGCGCTGCTTCATCATATATCTAAGGCCGGTATCCTTCCCCTG
>JALZAJ010000339.1 GCA_030948465.1 Bacteroidota bacterium | reverse complement strand
ATCCTGATGATATAAGCATTGAAAAATTGGATTGCTGGAAAGATGCAGGTATAAACAGGCTTAGTATAGGGATACAATCTTTTAAAGAAAAAGATTTGCAATGGATGAACAGGGCACACAATAACCTGCAGGCTTTAGAGTGCGTATTGCTGACGAAAAAATCTGGATTTAATAATTTTTCTGCTGATCTTATCTATGGCACACCCGGCCTCACTGATGAAGAATGGAAACAAAATGTGCAGCAACTTATACAGCTTAATGTGCCGCATATTGCCGGCTATGCCTTAACGGTTGAGCCCAATACGGCTTTAAAAAAAATGATTATTTTAAAAAAGAAAGAAGATATAAATACACGCCAACAGGCAAATCAATTTTTATTGCTGATGAAATGGATGAAGGAAGAAGGATATGAGCACTACGAAATATCCAATTTTTCAAAGCCCGGTTTTAGAAGCAGGCACAACAGCAGTTACTGGCAAGGGAAAAATTATATTGGTATTGGGCCTTCGGCACATTCTTATAATGGTGCGGTGAGAAGATGGAACGTCGCGAATAATGCATTCTATATTAATTCGGTTAAAAATAATTTGATTCCATTCGAAGAAGAGATTCTTACAGAAAATCAAAAACTAAATGAATACATTATGACCTCATTACGCACGATCGACGGATTGAATCTGAAATTTGTCGAAGAGAATTTTTCAGCTAATGAAAGGAACAGGATTGAGGCCGCTTCAAAAAAGTATATCTTAAATGAAAAGATATTTTTTATTGATGAAAAATTAGTGCTTAGCGATAAAGGGAAATTATTTGCAGATGGAATTGCTGCGGATTTGTTTACAAATATTTGAAATATTTGAAATTTGATCAACGCTTTAAATTTCGGACTTAAAACTTATATCGTTCACACCAGGTTTTTTTCAATCTCTTCAAATCCTTCTTCAGCCGGAAGCTGCTCCCATAAAATTTTATAGATCGTTTCTGCAATGGGCATTTCAGCATGCACATTTTTATTGGTGATATAGATGCATTTGCTTGCATTGTATCCTTCGGCGACCATACTCATTTCGAGCTGCGCCGCCTGTACAGAATATCCTTTACCGATCATATTTCCAAAAGTGCGGTTTCGGCTGTAAAGAGAATAACAGGTTACCAGCAGATCGCCCAGATAAACGGATGCAGCATAATTGGTAGTTTGTTTTTTTTCATCCCGTGCAGGCGACACCGTATGTTCAATAGAACCCACTTCAATATTTTGAATGCCTGCTTTTCTTAAAAAGCCCGCCATTTCATCTGCACTATTGGCGATAAGAACGCTCAAAAAGTTATCACCATATTCAAGCCCGTGCGCAATTCCTGCACCGATTGCATAAATGTTTTTTAAAATGGCGGCAAACTGTACTCCATAAATATCTGTATTGTAAAGTGTATTTAAATACGCGGTTTTAAAATAAGCGGCGATCTCTTTTGTTGCTTGTTCATCAATACCTGTAAAAGTTAAGTAAGATAATTTCTCCGCGGCTACTTCTTCAGCATGGCAAGGACCGAGAACGGTAAAATAATTTTTTAATGGTACATCAAATTCATCTTTCAGATACTCATTCAGCAATAAATTTTTTTCAGGCAAAATCCCTTTTATGGCTGAAATAATTTTTTTGTTTTGAAAAACTTCTTTCGGAAGCTTTCCAAGTGCATCCACCGCAAAAGCAGATGGGATCACTATTATAAGGCAATCCGCATTGCTGATTACTTCCTCCATGTTGGAAGAAAGATGAAGAAGGTTGGTGTCAAAATAGGCGGAATTAAGATAATGCGGATTGTGGCGACGGGTTTTTAAATGGCCGATTGTTTTACCGGATCGTATCCACCAGTAAATTGAATGTTGATTATCGGTGAGTATTTTTGCCAGGGCCGTGCCCCAACTGCCACTTCCTATTATTCCAAATTTCATAACAATCCTAATTTTTCTACAGCAATTTGGGCAGCTACCTGGCTGGCATCTTTTTTATTAAATGCTTTCGCCTCAGCAACCAGCACACCATCTATTTTTGCCCCAATAGTAAACAAGCGTCTTCCATTCTCAACTTTTTCTTCCAGGGTTTCAAATTCAAGATTCTTCCCGTTTTTATTTGCCCATCCGTATAATTTATTTTTTTGATTGATGTCAAGATTTTCCAGATCCTGCATAAAAAAATGCGGGTTGATAATGTGCTGCGTTACCCATCGTTGTGTATTGTCATAGCCTTTGTCCAGGTAAACAGCGCCTACCAGGGCTTCAAGTGTATTGCCAAAAATCTGGGAAATTTTTAAAGAATTATCGAAGCGGTTATAAAATGTAATTTTCTTGAGGCCTATTTTCAGCGCAATTTCATTGAGTTGATTTCTGTTAACCATTTTACTTCTCATCTCGGTTAAAAAACCTTCGCCTTTGTAAGGATAACGCATAAATAAATAATGGGCTACTAACGAGCTAAGAACGGCGTCTCCAAGGAACTCCAGGCGTTCATTGTTTTCATCGGCGCCTTCTCTTATTGAGCGATGGCTTAAGGCTGTTTTATATAAATTTAAATTTCCCGGTCCAAAGCCGAGAACATTACGGAGTTGTCTTCTGAAATCCCTGTCGGACTTCGAATAATACATGTTTTTAAAAAAATCCACTATAGGAAGTTAGATAATAAATTATACAGTAAGTTAAGGATTATAACGATAGGTCTTTTATTAGAGCTTAAAGTTTTTCATCCGTTTTCAACCCGCCAACAAAAGATGCTTGTTACAAATAGGTTGATGATCTCAGAAATAAATATTCTTCTAAAAATAAATCCGTTCTATAATTTCTTTATTAAAATAAAATTTCCATTTAATTTTTTTAAAAAAAGACCTATGCTGAAATGATAGTTGCCGGTGAATCTTTGAGCCCAAATCTCTTTGTTTAAGAGAATGCACTATTTTATAAATTTAAAAATGCAGAAAACAGCAACAATAAGAGTGAGCCAAAAAACAAACGACCATAATATTAAGGTGCCTTCTGCCGCTGAAACTCTTTTCACCAGCTTCTTCTCTAATATGGCAGCATCTTCTTTGGTAGCAAAAACATTTTTCATATCATCGCGCCAGAGAGCAATTTCCTGTTTTGAAGCATTCACTTTTGCGGCAACTTCTTTATCGACTTCCGTATTAATGTACGTCATGATTTCATCCGCTTCTTTTTGTCCAAGGCGACGTATCAGAAAATTGTGAATCTCGGATTGAGCAATATTTTCAGGCGCTTCCATAATCGAAAATTTGTTATAAAAACTTAATTTTTGTATTTCTTTATAATAACTGAAGCATTATGGCCACCAAAGCCAAAGGTATTACTGAGTGCAGCATTTACTTCTTTTTCCCGGGCTTCATTAAAAGTGAAGTTAAGCTTTGGATCCAGTTCGGGATCATCAGTAAAATGATTGATAGTGGGAGGAATAATATTTTTTGTTACAGCCAGTATGCAGGCGAGTACTTCTACAACGCCGGCCGCGCCAAGGCAATGACCCGTCATTGACTTTGTGGAACTAATATTCAGATCGTAAGCCTTATCGCCAAATACATTTAGGATTGCTTTGGTTTCGGCTATATCGCCAAGAGGAGTGGAAGTGCCGTGTACATTTATGTAGTCAATATCTTCCGGTTTCATTCCGGCATCTTTTAAAGCAACATGCATTACATTCTTCGCGCCTAATCCTTCAGGATGCGGAGCCGTTATATGATATGCATCGGCGGTGGCGCCACCGCCCGCAATTTCACAATATATTTTAGCACCTCTGGCAAGAGCATGTTCCAGTTCTTCAAGTACAAGAACTCCTGCGGCTTCGCCCATCACAAAACCATCCCGGTCTTTATCAAAAGGACGGGATGCGGTTTTAGGATCATCGTTTCTTTCACTTAGCGCTTTCATAGCATTAAAGCCACCAACGCCCGCTTCACAGATCACCGCTTCACTTCCTCCGCAAAGTATGATGTCAGCCTTGCCTAAACGGATATTATCATAGGCGTCAATAATAGCATTCGTACTGCTGGCACAGGCGCTTACCACGGCGAAATTTGGACCGCGAAAACCATAGCGCATGGAAATTTGCCCTGCAGCAATGTCCAAAATCATTTTGGGAATAAAGAAGGGATTAAAGCGCGGAGTGCCGTCACCTCTTGCAAACTCCATCACATCGTCCTGAAAGGTATTTATGCCACCAATTCCGCTGGCAAATATCACGCCCACGCGGTCCTGGTCCACATTGTCTTTACTTATGTTGGCATCTTTTACAGCTTCATCGCTTGCAACTAATGCAAATTGCGTAAACCTGTCAAGCTTCCGGCCTTCTTTTCGATCGAAATAATCGGATGTGTCAAAATCTTTAACTTCACAGGCAAACCTGGTCTTAAATTTAGTTACATCGAACAACTGAATCATGTCAGCGCCAGATACGCCTTTAACTAAACCATCCCAATATTCCGGAACGGATTTACCTAAAGGCGTTATGGCTCCCAATCCTGTTACAACTGCTCTTTTTAATTCCATAAGCTTGCCTGCGATGTTAAAATACGATGATTACTTGGCGTGCTCCTCAAGGTATGCTACTGCCTGGCCAACCGTAGTAATGGTTTCGGCCTGCTCATCCGGAATAGAAATATTGAACTCCTTTTCAAATTCCATGATTAATTCAACAGTGTCTAAACTGTCTGCACCTAAATCGTTAGTAAAAGAAGCTTCGGGTGTTACCTCTGCTTCGTCAACTCCTAATTTGTCAACAATGATTTTTTTAACTCTTGTTGCAATGTCTTGCATGATTGTAAAATTTAGTTAATACGGGTACAAAAATATACTTTTTGCGATAAAAAAAAATTAATAACTCCCCGGAGGGTAAAGCCCGGATTTTCGGTCTGGATTTAAAGGTTGCCAACCTTAAAAATTGAGATTTTAAATTGAAACAAACATGGTAAAGGTTGGCAACCTTGCGAAAATTAGGACTGCTCCCTCCCAAAATGATTTTAGGGACATAAATAGCAAAAAATCTTTTTCGTTCCACCAATCAGCAGTAAGCACTTTTCGAAAAACCTCAATCAATATTATTAATTTTCTCTCAATAGGCGTGCAGAATTTTTCTCTCTTTAAATGTGTTTCTGACAATATTAATTTAAGCAGAAAGCGAAAATAATTTTTACCCTATTCAGAACATTTACAAGGAAATAAAATTGTATTTTTATTGGGCAGTCATAATCTTCGCAGCACTCTTTATGCCTATCAAACAAATAGATCATGGAACAAAGGAATACAAGCAAATGATAGATTTGCGGAATGAGCTGCTGCGCAAACCACTCAATCTTACCTTTGAAACAGATGAACTTGATAAGGAAGAAAATGATATACTGATAGGAGCTTTTGAGGAAGAAAAAATGCTGGGCTGTTGTTTACTCACAAAAGTAGAAAAGGATTGTGTGCGCTTACGTCAAATGGCGGTTCAGAATAATTTGCAGGGTAAAGGGATTGGGGCCGCTATGCTTAATTTCGCCGAAAATGTTGCCCGGGATATGGGATATAAAATGATAACTATGCACGCCCGGTCAACAGCAGTTGGGTTCTATAAAAAAGCAGGATATAAAGTAATCGGAGAACAATTTCTGGAGTTATCCATCCCACATCATATAATGGAAAAGAGGTTACGATAAATTTATACGGCTATCTCTTAATCTTACTCTTGAGAAATTGCCTTACCTCATGAATCGTATTTAATTCAAACGCTTCTTTTGGAATAATGAAGAATGAACGGCTGTCAAAATACAAATGGAAAAAATGCGGACTCTCGATCATTGTGCTGAAAGCCGTCCAGGGCCAGCTTCTGCTGCCACGATCATTATCAATAAACATGTGCTGATCCTGAAAGCTTACTTTAAAACGATCTTTAAAAGTAGCTGCCTTCCTATAAATAATATTGGGTAAAATAAACCAGAAAGAGATCATAAGAATAAACCACAAAAAAGAACTTCCTAAAAACGCATAAGCAGATACTTTTTTGAAAAAGAAAAGGCCTGCGGCTAATATGGCAAAAACATTTACCAATATCATCATAAACTTAATTTCTCTCCGGGTAATAAAATGATATCGCAATGCCTGCAAAACTTTGGCCTTATCATAAGTAAAGTAGGAAGATGTCATACAAAACAAATGTACAACCAACTCGTAAAGCTGCTTCAAATATTTACCTGATCAGGAGCCTGTAAAAGAAATATTTTTATTCAGATACACCAGTCGTTTCTCTCTGCAAATCCGGATAAAAAGACAGGAATAAAAATTAGCTAAACCAGTTCTAAATCAATTGAAAAATATTTCTTTTGCTATCATGCATAATCAAAAGTGATGATAAAAGTAGTTCCTTTACCCGCTTCACTTTCGGCCGTAATACTTGCGTTATGACTTAGGATTATATTTTGAGTATTCGTGAGGCCAAGCCCCTTGCCCTTTTCCTTTGTTGTGAAGTAAGGTTCAAATAATCTTCCAACATCACCTTTGCTCATTCCGGAACCGTTATCTCTTATTATTGCAACACATTTATTTTTTATGCTTTCGGTTGTAATCTGAAGAATTCCATATTCATTCATTGCTTCAATGGCGTTTACTATAACGTTTAAAAAAGCAATGTATATTTTTTCATTGTTCACGAGTATAGGGCAAATATCAGGGTCATATTTTTTTATTACTTTAATTTTTTTCAATTCAATTCTATCCTGTGCAAATTCAAGGCTTTTATCCAACACGTCATTAATAGATGCCTTTACTAAATCCAGTTCGGCAGTTCTTGTGGAGTTTAATAAATTACTTATCAACTGATTTATCCGGTCAGTATTTCTCATGATCATTTCAAATAACATATTCACGTCTTCATTCTCTTCCACCTCCGAACGTAAATGTTCTACTGCAAGATTTATATTGGTTAATGGATTTCGTACTTCGTGAGCAATGGTTCGTGAAATTCTGCCCGTAACCGCAAATTTTTCAATATTTCTTAATTCTATCAGTTCCTTATTAAGAGTGGCCAGTTCGTTATATCTTTCTTCAAGCTGCATACTGAATTCCCTCGATTGCTGGTCTGCCATTAGCTTTGCGTTATTTTCTTTATTAAAAGTGATTATTGAATAGAGCGTAAGCATTATTGCCAACAGTATTGAAATAATAATAATTACTTTAATGATCGTAGAATATTTAGTTACTTGTCCCGACCGGACAGTTAATAAATATTTCTCCTGGGCTTGCATTCTATGAATAAAACTTTCCACTTTAGTCATCCTGGATATTCCCAGAAAATCATTTCCCAAAATACTTTCAGACACTTTATGGGTTGAATCAAAATTGATAATTCCACGTTCTGTCCAAAGAAATTTGTTAGTGATTAGTTCCGCCAGAGTATCAAGATTATTTTTTTGACTGACATTATCAACGGTAAGCTGCCTTATTTTTTTAAGAGTAAAATCGGCTTTGTCCTTGCTGATATAATAATCTGTAAGCAGATCCTTATTATTAGTAAGCAGGTAACCGCGAAAAATGGATTCACAACGGGTAACCAGAGCGTTTACATAATCGAGATTATTTATAACCTCGTTAGTATGGTTTACCCATTTTGCCTGGGTAATTAATTTTTGGGTAGATGAAAATGTCAGGAGATAAGACAATAGCAGTAATAAAAAAGCAGCGAGATATCCCAGCCGGATTCGGTCTGCAACTTTATCGACAAAATTTTTGATCATTATTCTATAGATCTATTATAGGTATTATAGGTTCAAATATACTTAATGTTGATTTTGGCGGAATTACGAATATTACCCGAATAATTGAAATTTGCAGGAAAATTTGAAGGCTAAAAAAGTTTTTTTAAGAGCGCCTGGCACTTTATAAAATGCAGAGACTATACTAATTATTAGCATGCGTAATCCTAAAATAAATAGATCAATTACCAGGATTTAAATACGATGACAAGCTATTTTCTTGCCCTGTTTATAAGCCATAAAATTATAGCAATTACAACCACAACTCCTATTACCCCAAACCAAACACCGGCTTTAAATACTCCGGCAATAGCCTGGCAACTGCTTAAGGTAACAATTAGGAGCACTGAAAAAGCCAAAGCAGTTCTTACATTAAATTTGTTCATAAACTTGATTTAAATGATGGATAGGTTAGAAAATAAAAAAAAGACGTTCATTTTAAAAACGTATAGGTCTCTGAAAAAATTTCTATTATTCTAAGGTGAACATTGTTGACTTGTGCTTAAAGATTGTGCCAAAAAATCAGTAGTCCGGCAGGCATTTGTATATAGTCATTCACTTAATTTTTTCTATAAAAATAAAAAAGCAACGTACTCATAATGGGAAAATTATTACTCATAGATAAAGAGTTCGGATGATATTAAAAAAAATGAATTTCTTTGAAACCCTTATCCTCATTGATTTTTAATGGTTTATGAATAGTAGATAAGAATTGGCAGTATATTTTGTGTATATTAAAACAAATTATACAAAATTACATAACAACTTAAAACACAAAATTATGGGCTCAGGAAAAGTATTAGCAAGCGTATTAGCTGGTGCCGCAGCAGGCGCTATCTTAGGAATTTTATTTGCCCCTGATAAAGGCATTGAAACAAGAAGGAAGATAGCAGAAAAAGGCTCTGATCTTGCCGAATCAGTAAAAGATAAGTACAGCGAATATTCTGATGCGATATCTGATAAATATGATCAGGCGAAGCAAAAGTTATCTGGCCTTGTTTCAGAAGGAAAAGATATGGGTAATGACCTTGTTAACCAGGCAAAAGACAAGGCAAATGCAATGAAAGGTGATGTTAGAAACACAATGAATGGTTAATTGAGAACATTCATTTGAATTATGTTATTCAAGATCACAAACAGGTTCGACGATAAATGATATTATAATGGAAAATAAACCTTCTGCTATAGAAGAGCTTTTTAGTAGACTTAAAGAGTATGCCGATACAAGAATAACCTTGTATAAGTTACAGGCTATTAATAAAGTATCAGGATTTACTTCTACGGTTATCACTATGCTGATCTTACTGATGATACTGTTTACGGTAATTTTATGTCTGTCTATTGGAGCTGCCCTGGCCATTGGTAACCTTTTAGGTTCGGCTGCTTCTGGCTTTTTTATAATAGCAGGAGTCTATCTTATCGTCGGACTTGTTTTGTTTTCAATCAGGGGAAGTTTGCTTAAAACACCAGTGAGCAACAAGCTTATTAAGGAAATGGTAGATTAGTATCGGTTTAAATTTTATTACATGAACAATGAAGAAGTTGCAGAGGCCAAGCTTGAAAAAATAGCCAATACTTCAGATCTTGAAATTGCTATTAAAAGGCTTGAAAGAAAAAAAATGTTGTTGGAAACTGAATTACAGGATCAGATGCATGTTATTCTTGAGAGTATTAAACCCACTAATATTCTCAAAACCACTATTCATGAGGTACAGGAATCCACAGAACTAAAGCATAACTTATTTAAAGTTGCCCTGGGTCTTGGAGCTGGATATTTTTCAAGAAAACTTGTAGTAGGCAAATCCGCAGGACTCGTAAAAAAAGCATTAGGTACCGCTCTTCAGTATGGCATTACCCAATTTGTGGCTAAGAAAAATAATGACAATGCAGACAACAATCAACCACACAAAAAGAAAAATTTACTTAAGAGAATTCTATCTATATAATTTTATCCTCCCAGGTTTTTGAGGCATTTTCTTAAGTCGATGCCTTTGCCTAAAATTCCGTTAAAAATATCTCCCGTTTTTTTCAACCTTGCGGCAGTATTATGAATGGTAAATTGCTTCGGCGACAATCCACTTTTAACTTCTGTCCATTGTAAGGGAGTAGAAACGGTGGCCCCTGGTTTTGGCCTCAGGCTATAAACCGAAGAAATAGTCTGGCCTCTGCGGTTTTGTAAGTAATCAAGGTAAATATGTTTATTCCCTCTTTTTTTAAGATTTCTTTCAAGAGTAGTAAATTCTTTTAATTCTTCATTTGCGAACATGCATACCAGGTAGGTAAAATCTTTCACTTGTTCGTAGGTGTATTTTTTTGCTGTGGGTACATAAATATGCATACCAGATGCGCCGGAGGTTTTACAAAAAGCAGGTGCGCCGGCTTTATCAAGAATCTGCTTGAGCACATTGGCAGCCTCAATTACCTGTTCAAAAGTATTTTCATCGGATGGATCAATATCAATGATAAGGTAATCAGGATTATCCAATGCATTCACCGTAGAATGCCAGGGATT